>CBDVBZ010000023.1:0-32701 GCA_965372355.1 uncultured bacterium
TACTTCATTGTTGACCGGTTCTTTCAATTATGGATCAGTAGAAGCGCTGGCTGAGAGTCTTCGATTAAACGAAAAAGACGACAACTCTTTGAATCGGCTTTTCGAGAAGGGCTGGATCTCCGACCCAAAGAGCAAGGCCAAGTCGGTTGTGGTGATGGATGAAGGAAGGCATGCGGCGAAAGAACTATGTCGCAAGCACTTTGGCATTAATCAGTATCAGGCCGCTGCAACTGACGGCGTTCAACGCCGTCCGGAGGATGTTCCAGGGAAGGAGAATCATGAGGTTCTTCAAAGCCAACCCGGCTGCGTTTCTGATGCGGCTGGCGGCGCTTGCAGGTATCTTTGCGGCCGCCACCGTCATGGCGTCAGAGAGCCAGGAAGTGCAAAACCTCAGGGCTTTCGCGAAACTCTACGGCTACGTCAAATACTTCCACCCAAGTGATGAGGCGAGCCGGGTCGATTGGGACACGTTCGCGATCTATGGAGCCAAAAGGGTCAAGGACGCTCGAGACAGTGACGAACTGACATCCGTTCTCGAGGAGCTGTTCCTCCCCATCGCACCGACCATCCAGATCTACGATTCCAACGAGAAGCCAAAACCGTTTGTTGTCCCGGAGGATACGGCGGGCTTAACAGTTGTCGCCTGGCAACACCATGGTATGGGGCTTGGCGTCTCCAGCAAAATCTACGAAAGCATCCGCGTCAATAGAGAGAACCGAATTGCGAACCCAGACCACGACTTGGGGACGGTTACCCAAGGGGTTGATGCAACGGAGCATCGCGGCAGAGAGATCAAGCTGATGGCTTTTGTGCGAGCCGATGTCAGCGGTGCCGGCAACCGTGGACAGGTCTGGTTACGAGTGGATAGAGAGAACAAACAAAGAGGTTTCTTCAATAACATGGCGGTGCGGCCGACTAAAAACGACGAGTGGCAGTCGTACGAAATCATCGGCGACGTGGCCGACGATGCGACGCAAATCGTTTTCGGATGCTTTCTTCGCGGCATGGGGCAGCTGTGGGTCGATGATTTTCAACTGTCGGTCAGGAATGAAGAAGGCGGCTGGGAACCGGTCCGGATAGAGAACCCTGGGTTTGAGGAAGAGGCCAATGGTAGCCCCCAAATGTGGTGGGCAGAAAGCCCCGGATACACGTACGAACTTGTCAGCGACAACCCGCACAAAGGTCAAAAGAGCCTGCTAATCGAGAATATGGGTCAGAGTCACTCGGGAGCCTTGTTCGACGAACTCCCCGAGGTCGGAGACGTGGTCAACAAAGAGCTGGGTGCCGGTTTGTCGTGTCAAATCCCTCTGGCGCTCTACAGCGACCATAATGGCACCGTCCCAGAAGCGGAGGAAGCCTCCCTGGATGGCGTGCTGGACGAGTTGGACAGGATGGAGATCGACAAACTGACGGCCGACGACGGGTCGGTGCGTTTGGGAGACATCGTCATCGCGTGGAATGTATTTCAGCATTTCTATCCCTATTTTGACGTGGTGGGCACGGACTGGGACGCGGTGCTAACCCGTGCTTTGAAAGAAGCGATCGCGGATCAAAACGAAGAAGACTTCTATTTCACACTCAGAAAACTGGTGGCCAGGCTCCGCGATGGCCACGGTGGGGTCTACCACGAAATGTATCGCGAGCAGGCCGGTTTCTCCTTTCTCGTGGATTGGATTGAAGGCCAGGTGGTCATCACCTTTTTGCAGGATGATGCCGATCTTCAGATTGGGGATATTGTTGTCTCTGTTGACGGTGTTCCGGCGGAGCAAGTGCTGCTGAATGCGGAAGAGTACATTTCGGGGTCACCGCAATGGAAACGGGTGAAGTCCCTGCGGAGATTCGGATATGACAAAGAGGGAACGGCGGCCACGCTCCAAATAATGAGGAGCGGTGAGATGTTGGAGGTGGAAGTCGTGAGAAGCAACAAAGAGCCGCTTCGGGAACCCACAAGATCCACGATCGAAGAAATCGAGGACGATATCTTCTATGTCAATCTCGACAAGGTTGAGATGGATGCAATTAAAAAAGAAATGGACGACCTTGCCAATGCCAAAGGCGTAATTTTCGACCTTCGCGGGTACCCAAAAGGCAATCATGAAGTTATCAGCCATCTGCTGACCGATCCCGATACATCGAGCGCCTGGATGAGAGTGCCGATGATCATCACCCCTGATCAGGAAAACGTCGTGGGTTTTACAAACCACGGGTGGCACCTGCAGCCGGTGCAGCCTCATATCAAGGGCAAAGTCGTGTTTATTACTGATGGCCGGGCCATAAGTTACGCCGAATCGTTCATGGGCCTTATTGAGCATTACGAACTCGCGGAGATTGTGGGACAACCCACGGCGGGCACAAACGGAAACGTCAACCCGTTTGAGCTGCCGGGAGGCTTTCGCATCACATGGACTGGAATGTTGGTCGTGAAACACGATGGCTCGCAGCACCATCTCGTCGGTATTCAACCAACCGTACCCTCGCATCGAACAATTCAAGGGGTTATTGAAGGTAGAGATGAGTATCTGGAGACGGCTCTGGAAGTCATTCAGGGAGACTGATTGTCCTTATGAGACTCGCGTGGGCGACCGATCTGCATCTCGATACCGCAAAACAGCCGGTTATCGAACAATTCTGTGAGGACGTCCTGGCTTCCGATGTGAGCGCGATTCTCGTCGGCGGCGATATCTCTGAAGCGAAAGATCTGGAGCGTTGGCTCGAGTTTCTGGATTCGCGATTGCGAATGCCGGTCTACTTCGTGTTGGGCAACCACGACTACTATGGCAGCGACGTCGCGACGGTTCGCGACAGGATGCGGCAGCTCGACAGTGAAGGGTTGCGGTATCTCCCGGCGGTCGGGCAGGTGCAGCTCAGCCCGGACCTCGCCCTGGTGGGTCACGATGGCTGGGGCGATTGCCGGATTGGCGATTTGGATCGATTTGAGATCTTGACCGACTACATGGCGATTCGAGATCTGCGGGAGACAATAAACCCAAACGATCTGCTGAGCGGGTTTTTCAAGCGGGCGCCACTGCGACAGAAGTTGGGTGAGTTGGGTGACGAGGCGGCCGAGACGTTGTGTCCCGATCTGCTCAGGGCCGCCGAGACCGGGGCATCGGTTCTGGTTCTGACGCACGTTCCACCGTTTCGCGAGGCGTGTTGGCATCAGAATGCGACCTCGACCGCGACGTGGCTTCCGGGGTTCACCTGCAGGGCGATCGGTGACTTGGTGGACTCGGTGGCGGAACGCCATCCCAAGAGCATGTTTACGGTTCTTTGCGGGCATACCCATGGCTCGGGTTACATTCGCATGCGCCCAAACCTGGATGTGTACACGGGATTCGGGGATTACGGGATTCTGCGTTTTGGCATCGTGCAGGCCGCGGGTGAAGAGATCAGCATAGAACCGCCTGAGTCGCCGTAGCAGCGGAGGGGCTGTGTACGATACGCGAGCTGGCGCCCCGCAAGGTCGACTATGCGGGTTTGTGGTAGTTGGGAAAGTTCAACATTACATAAGGAGTGAAAATTGGCAAACATTACTGTGATCAATCCGTTTGAGGTGCCTCAAGGACGAGAAGATGAGGCATTATCCATGTGGGACACCTTTGCCGAGTATTTTCGCAAACAGCCAGGCTACATTTCCACAAAGCTTCATAAGGCAATAAATCCTGACGCAAGATTCCACCTGGTCAATATTGCGGAGTGGGAATCAGTAGAAGCATTCCAAGCCGCACTAAGCAATCCTGAGCTTGAGGGTATAGCAAAAGATTTGCCGAGCGACATTCCGAATTATCCGGGGCTCTATGAGGTCATTCGAACCTGACAAGGCACTTCAGCCCGGACGCAAATTGATGTCCCGGACGCCAATGCTGAGATGACAGCAACGGATGTTGCATATGCGTTTGTCGAAGCCATCAATTCCGGGGATGCGGATCATCTCTCGGGACTGATGACGGATTGAAAGGGGGTAGCGCCGCCCTCGCGCGAAGTGAACAATGAATTCCGATCTCAGGAATAGGATCTTTATTACGGTTGGCCTCCTGGCCTTTTCCCGGCTTCTATTGCACATTCCTCTCCCCGGCATAGACTTCTCTGAAGTCGCCGGCTTTCTCGGCTTCGGTCTGTTGGTTGGGACAAAACCGGTCGTCGGCATGCTTGGGATCTATCCCTACCTGGTTGCGTCGACCATCGTCACCATGTTTGTTTACCTCCGCACGCGTTTGCGCGAAGCCGACGACCGCCGTCTGCCTCTGGAGCTATACACGCTGTTACTAACCGCGGTCTTCGCCCTTCCACAGGCCTACGTTCGCGCGACGTTCTTCGAGTCTCTCTACGGACTGGGTGGCGACGTCGTCCCAGACCCGGGTCTGGCATTTCGTTTGACGGCCATGCTGTCGATGACCGCCGGAGCGTTTCTGTTTGTGTGGATCGCCAGAATGATCACAAGGCACGGTATTGGAAACGGTGTCTGCCTGCTCCTGGTCGCCACAATGCTAACTCACCTGTTCGGGTATGCCCGGGTGATCGGCAAAGAGATCCTCACGTGGGGTCACAGGGCGCCCGGAGCAGCCGTCGGCTTTCTGGCGGTCGCGGTCGTGGTTTTTCTGATCATTATCTGGCTCGTTCACTCCCGCTGGCGGGTGCCAACCGAAGCGGACGATGCCAACGAGGAGGCGCGCCGCCCGCTGCTCCTGCACGTCAACCCAGTTGGAGTAGCCGGGTACTACCTGGCCTTTACCGTGATCGGCGTGATACTCGCGTTTGGCAGGATGATGCCGTGGTCGTTGGAACAGAAGATGGTCGAGCTCACCGAGATCGGCGGGGTGACGCACTGGATTGTTCTCGCCGTCCTGACGTTTCTGGGTACGTACTGGCTGGCCGCACTGGCGTACGACCCGCAAGGCTTGAAAAGGACCCTGGACCGTTGCCAACCCAACTCGGATTCGGCGATCGTCATCGACCAAAAGCGGTTCGACAGAAATCTCGGTTTTGCCGCGACGCTTGTGGCTGTCCTGATTCTTGTCATCTGTGTTCTGCTGTCCTGGCACGCCGCCCGGTACGAGCTGAAGTTTGCCGTGGTGGGTCTGTTTCCGTTGACGGCGATCTCGATCGATACCTTCCGGCAGTATAGACAGCGCGCGCGGCTGGCTGCTCCGGGCGACACGACAGGCCGTGAGTCCACGTGCAGCGACTGCGGGGGCAAGGTCCGCGATGAGGTGGATTACTGCGACCACTGCGGCGCCTCCTTCGACGACGGCGAGATGATGTGCGCCGAGCACGGTGACCAAAAGGCGAACGCCGCCTGCATCATCTGTGGCAAGACACTCTGCGAGGAATGCGCCTTTGTGTTCAAGGGACGTTACACATGTGATGACCATAGCATCGTGGAGCTAATGCACGGTTGGGCGACCGTGGCAACGGTGCGAACACAGATCGAAGCGGAGCTTTGCAGGAGGCGGCTCGACGGCATACCGGCGCAAGTGTTCTCGAACACTGTCGAGCCGATGTACGGCACCTTCGGTCTCTTTGATATCAACCCGGTGACACCCCTGCTCGTCTATCGGGAGATCGGCGGCGGGCAGATTCGCATTCTCGTGCCGGTGCGCGATTGGATAAAGGCACGAGAGGCCTTAGAGATGACGACGGAGATGTTATAATCGCACCGCGTAGACGGGTTCTGGCAGGGCTGTGGTTTGAGGGGGATGAGCCCGGGACAGACGGTGGAACAGACACTGGAGAACCGGTTTGACGCCATGATTGACATGTTCGAGAACGGGCTCTATCAGAGGTCGGAAAACGCGTGAAGTTCTCTTCCAAAAAAGAGCTACTCGAGGACATCCAGACCGAGCACGAGACGTTTGTGACTCTGGCGGGTAGCATCGCGCAGAAGCGTTACAAAGAAGAGGGGGTGTGGGGCGACGGCTGGACGATCAAAGATCTGTTCGCGCACCTCACCGAGTGGCACGAGATGTTTCTGGAATGGCACCGGCAGGGTCTGGCCGGAGAGGACCCCGCGATGCCGGCTCCGGGGTACAAGTGGGGTCAGACACCCGCCCTCAACCGCGCCATTCAGCAAAAGCACAAAAACAAGTCGTGGAAGAAAGTCCGCGCGGAGTTCGACGAGTCGTACGAGGAAGTCCTGTCTCTAACCCAAAAGTTCACGGAGAAGCAGCTCCTCACACCCGGGTATTTCGCATGGACGAAGAAACATCCGTTGACATCGTACCTCGCGCCGAATACGCGTATGCACTACCGCACCGCGACAAAAATCCTGAAGCGTTGGCTAAAGCAGCAGGGAGAATAACTCACGCCCAACTTGAGGAACACCATGTCATTCGACGAACAATACGGCGGCACCGCAGATTACTTTGGCGGAGAGATGACCCGCTTTTTGGAGAACCATCTGGAGATCATCGACAAGGCCAAACCGGTTCTCGATGTCGGCGCCGGGCAGGGCCGCAACACCCTGGGTCTCGCACGGCTTGGCTACACGGTTCATGCCCTCGAGCCATCGGATGTCGGAATCCGCCAGATCGAGGAACGCGCCCGCAAGGAAGGCCTCGAGATCGAGACCATCCACGCGCGCGTCCAGGACTTCGACCCGACTCCGGGCACCTACGATACGATTCTATTGATGGGGCTTTTTCCGTGCCTGCCGAGGCCGGAGATCTACGATCTCGTGCCGCGGATCGACGGCTGGCTGGTCGAACAGGGCAAGGTGGTCGTGCTGGCACACATTACGTCGGATCCCGGGATGCAGCGGATTGCGGACGCATGGGAGCAGATCGACGACTACTCGTACCGGAGCGACGCGGGTGAATTCCGCACGTATTTAAAACCGGGCGAGGTACTTAGCCTGTTTCCGGGATACAACCCGGTGTACTATTGGGAAGGTCTCGGACGCGAGCACCGGCACGGTGACGGCTCCGTAGAGCGTCACGCGGCGGTGAAGGCCGTTCTGCGAAAGAGGAGCTGAGACTCGGGCCGTTCGGGTTGATGGCGGCGCGATGGCGGGCGAGCCGAGGTGAGACATGGGTTACTATGCGGACAACCTGTCCGGTGCCAGGCTCAAAGAGTGTTACGAGATCGCCCCACCGCGTGTGAGACAATACCTGGCGGCGGAGATCCGCTTTGTACTGGAGCGACTCGAACCGGAGGACGCCGTGCTCGAGCTCGGGTGTGGATACGGCCGCGTCGCACTCGAGCTTGCGAAGGTGGCCGAACGCATTGTGGGTATCGATACATCCGTCGAGAGCCTGGGCCTGGCGACCGAGATGGCCGGTGCTGAATCGACGTGTGAGTTTATCGAGATGGATGCGCTGGATCTTCAATTCTCCGACAAGGAGTTCGACGCGGTCGTATGCGTCCAGAATGGTATCTGTGCATTCGGTGTCGACCCATCACGATTGATCGGCGAGGCCGTTCGCGTGACGCGCCCGGGCGGCAGAGTGCTATTGTCCAGCTATTCGGAGCGGTTTTGGAAGCACCGGCTGAGGTGGTTCGAGCTGCAGGCCGAACGGGGGCTCGTGGGTGAGATCGACTATGAGGCCACCGGCAACGGGGTGATCGTCTGTAAGGATGGGTTTCGTGCGGGGGCGATGAGCCCTGAGGATTTTGAATCTCTGTGTTTCCGAAGCGGGATCGTCCCGGCCATCACGGAGGTGGACGGTTCCAGCGTGTTTTGCGAGTGGGTCACTTAACGTCGGAGGACCGGAAGATGGCTCTTAGTGCATTTGACGACAAATCGAAGCGACCGAAACCCGCCCAACTCGAGAAAGCACTGGGCCGGGCATACACCCACTGGGGCAACCTGATCAAGCACGTTGCAGAGGAGTACTGGCCGATGGACCAGATGTGGGGCTTTGCCAGTGCGAAGTGGGGATGGGCGGTTGCGTTGAAACGGAAGAACCGCACCGTGCTCTACATGACGCCGTGCGAAAAGCACTTCATTGTGGGGATGGCTCTCGGCGAAAAGGCGGTCAAAGCCGCTCACGATGCAAAGCTGTCGGCCTCGGTTCTGGATATGATCGATGGGGCGACGAAGTATGCCGAGGGTCGAGCCATTCGCATGGAGATCCGAAGCGAGCAAGACCTGGATGCCGTCAAAAAGCTCACCGCAGTCAAAATGGCGAACTAGCACGTGACGCGGCTCGACAAGACAGAAAGAGAGACCGTTGTGGAGGGTAGAGGCGTATCGACGATCGAATACTACCTGCCCGGCTGACACCGGACCGCAACGAGGCAGAAGACACGAGTCGTTGTCAGCCAGGGAGGGGGACATCCAATGGGCGTATTGAAAAAGATATTCGGGCCCAAATCGAAGTACGACCGAAATCTGCCGTATACATACTACGCGAAGGTTCCGGCGATCGAGGGTGATGAGGAAGTGTTCGTCCACTACTTCGCGGACACGGTCTGCGGGTTGATCGAGTATCTGGATGAGAACGGCATTGCCCCGGACACCGTGAAGTTGTACGGCGCCGGTCAGGACGAGGACGTGTCCATGGATACCGAGTCCTGCACATCTCCGGAGGGCAAGTGGCTCAAGAGACCGAACATATGCCGGTCCCTCGAGAAACGCTACAAGGAGACACTCGAGGCACGCTACAAGGGGCACATCGAAAAAGGGGAGTGTTCCTTCGACGATCGCGATCGCGAGGGCGGCGGGCCTTACTGAGAGAGATCACCGCGTCGGGCGGTCGAGCGCGTGGTAGAGATCACCGGGCCGGGCGGTCGAGCGCGTGGTAGAGATCACCGCGTCGGGCGTTTGAGCGCGTGGTAGAGATCACCGCGTCGTACCAGCGTGACCGATACCCCGTCGCCGTGCGGCACGCTTTCCTCGACAACGCACAGGGTCTTTGCACCGGAGCCGACCTCGGCGACACCGAGCCGAAACGGCGTACCGGTCGGGTTCACCCGCACGATCGTCTGACTGATGATCACGGCGGCTGCCGGTTGGCGGTTCTCGGCAAGCTCGAGCTGGCACTCCGGACATTGCGCGTGTCGGACGAAGTACGCATGACCCGAGGGACAGCCGTAGAGCACGAGATCGGCGTTGGGTTTTGTGGGTTGAGTTGACATGGTGTTCGCTAGCCCGCCTCCATAACAAAGACGAAGCTCTCGTCGGATACACCGCCCACGCTTTGAACCATTCCAACGCCGGAGCCGGCGTGCTGGCGCTCGCCGGCATGGCCGGTGAGCTGTTCGTAGATCTCGACACAGGACGAAATACCGCAAGCGCCGATGGGATGTCCCCTGGCTTTCATTCCTCCCGACGGGTTGACGGCAAGCGTGCCGCCGATATCGAGATCGCCGCTCTCGAGTGCCCGCCAGGATGTGCCGCGCGGGTAGAATCCCATTTCCTCCAGATTGATTAATTCGAAAGAGCTAAAAGCATCGTGGATCTCGACGATGTCGATATCCTTGTTTGTCACACCGGCGTGTTCGAGAGCCGCCCGGCTGGCCCGTGCGGTCGCCGCAAACCGCGCGATGTCGCTGCGGTCCTGAAAAAGACGCGTGTCGGCACCCTTGCCCCATCCGGTTATTTCGACGCCGTTGCCCTCGTGAGATAAAAGCAGCGCCGCGGCGCCGTCCGAGATCGGCGCGCAGTGAAAACGGCGCAACGGATCGGCGACGAGCGGACTCCCGGCTACCTCGTCGAGCGTGACCGCACGGCGAAACTGGGCGTTGGGATTCATGGCACCGTGACGGTGGTTCTTGACCGCCACCCGGTGGAGCGCCGTCTCCGGGACATCGAACTCGCGCATATAGGCACGCGTGACGAGCGCGCCAAGGGCGGGCAGTGTCGCACCGTAGGCCCGGTCGTGAGGGTTTTCCCGCTCGGACAGCAGCCCGGCGGCCACGGCGGGGTCGAGATGGGTCATTTTCTCGGCACCGACGACCAGGATGTCGCCGTCGGCTTCGGCGAAACCGCGGTTGCTCATGGCGACCAGGGCCTCGTGCACGGCATCCGCTCCGGTCTTGAACAGACCGTAGTACCCGCAGCGCAGATCGGGATACTCCGACGCGACCGCCCTGGTCACCCGGTCGAATGGGTTCTCGAGCCGGCACAGCTCCGCAGGGGCATAGGAAGCCACGTAGATACCGCGGACGCGGTCCACATCGGCGCTGGCGAGGGCGCCCCGGACGGCTTCGATGGTGATCGTCAGATAGTCCGCGTCCCGCCGCCCAAACCGGCTGATGAAACAGGATTTGATCTTGATTCGTTTCATGGCCAGATATGATATAGTAGCGATTCCCTACCTGTCAAATTTTCTGGTCATAGTGTGTGGTGCCCCGAGCGCGCGCGATGATCAGAGTAAGGAGATCGGATGATTCACATCGTAGGCATTGCCTCGCTGATCAGCGGCGTGCTTGCGCAGTTTCTGAAGGTGGTTCTCGGATACAGGCAGACCCGGAGGTTTCGCATCGAGCGCCTGCTCGATACGGGTGGCATGCCGAGTTCACACACCGCCCTAGTGACCACGCTGGCCATTGGTGTTGCGTATTACGCCGGGATCGGATCGGCGATGTTCAGCATTACGCTGATTTTTAGCATGTATATCGTCTTCGAGGCCGCAGGCCTCAGACAAGAGGTAGGCAAACAAGCTCGGGTGCTCAATGAACTGATCGATGATTTCCACGAAACCCATCACCTGAACACCTCGCGACTCAAGGAACTCGTTGGACACACCTGGGGTGAAGTGAGTGTGGGGTTCCTCGTTGGTTTGATGGTCGCGCTGATCGCTTACCGTTAGAAAAAGCTTGACAAAAAAATCGCACTCGCCTTTGCTATTATGTGAGTTAGGGAGTTTTTGCGTGATCCGAGCCTGACACTACGCAGTCTGACAATCATTGGGGCGTTCGATTATGTCCAGAAATTCGCAGGTCTGCCTGCCCCGCACATTTGAGCCTGTTTCCCCGCGAAACAGGCTCTTTTTTTTGGTCTGGAGGTTGACGGCATGAGAACGATCGCTGTTCTGAACCAGAAGGGTGGATGCGGCAAGACAACGATATCGATCAATCTGGCAGCGGCGCTCGCGAGCCAGGAAAAGAAAGTGCTGCTCATTGATCTCGACCCACAGTCTCACGCAACGCTGGGGTTGGGTGTTCGCGATTATGATATCGCGTATACGACATACGAGCTGTTGATGGACCCGGCGGCACAGATCATCGACATACAGAAGGCGATCAACGACTACCTCTACATTGTTCCGTCCAGCACGGGACTCAGCGGCGTCGAACAAGAACTCGCCGATCAGATGGGAAGGGAAGAGCGGGTCGCGAGCAAATTGTCACATCTGGAAGACGATGCGTTTGACTTCGTCATCATAGATTGCCCGCCAAGCGTTGGTTTGCTTACGTTCAACGCGTTGATCGCCGTGCGCGAGGTCATCATCCCCGTGGATGCCAGCTACTTCTCGCTGCAGGGGTTGAGCAAACTCCGCGAGACAATAGAAGTCATCGAGGAGGAAGTGAGAAGGAAGTTCAGGGTCCATGTCGTCGCCAACAACCTGGACACGCGAACGCTCTTTTGCAAGGAGATGCTGGTGGAGATTGAGAAGTTCTATTCGGCGGAGCTGACCGAGACATTTATCAGCCATACCGTCCGCTTGAAGGAAGCGGCCGCCGCCGGTGTCTCGATCCTCGATCTTGATCCGCGCTGCAAAGCGACCCGGCAGTTTGCGTTGCTGAGTCAGGAAGTGATCGACAAGGCGCCAAAGATCGTGACGGACAACCTCGAGGAGTGGGTAGAGAAGCTCCACGGTCCGCAGAAGGTGTCGGGAGGCGTGCTTTTCAAACTCGATGTCCCCCAGGCCCACGAGGTCGCCGTCACCGGCGAGTTCAACAACTGGTCCCGGGAAGGGATCCCGATGCAGATAGACAGCAAGGACGGGTTTTGGAAGGCCGTACTCGACATCGAACAGGGAGAATACGAATACCGATTTATTGTGGACGGCGTTTGGATTCGCGATCCGAACAACCGCGATTTCATTCGCAACGAATTCGGCCAGGAGAATTCACTGCTGGTTGTATAGCGGCTTCGGCCTCCACTTTCGCAAAGGCAACAGCGCATGGCCGCCACCCATCGACCACGGCACATCCGTGACATCGCTCACCTGTACCTCTCACGCAGACCCGCCGGCGACCAAATGCCTAACCCGACCGGCGACCGGTCACCCAGACCCGCCGGCGATCGATCAGGCAAACCTGGTGACGACCCCTCGCACAGGGCAGCTGGTGACCGAATGCCTGATCCGACCGGCGACCGGTCACCCAGACCCGCCGCTGATCGCAAGCCGGTGCTCAACCTCTTTGTATGCGCCGGCAACAGAGACTGTCTGTCCGGTTTTCACGCATCGAACATAGCGGCCGGGATGTCGGCGCGGAAGGCGGCGGTTCGCGTATTCGAGCTGAGCGGGTTGCTCCCGAACGTCGCGTACTACCTCTCCCACCAACCGGGGGTCTATCTAAAACCGCTTGTTGGATTGGGAAGGGACTTTCTGCCGGGCCTCGGTGGTGTGACGATCACGTTTGATTCGATGCGGCTGGGCGCGGAGCGCTCGCCGGGCGACGGTCTTCACATCAACCTCGTTCACCTGCCGACGCTCGAGAACGATCTTGTCGAGTTGCTCTCGACGTTGCGCGATCGATGCGTCGGAGAGCGGTGGGTCATATACCTGACGCGTCATGTCGGGCAGCCGAAGGAGACGCTATTTAGGGACCGGCTGGGAGCGTCCGAGACGTTCACGGTCTTGTTGCCCGGGCGCGGTGAATCCTGTGAGTTGCCAGCGGCTCCCGGAAGGAGCCTCGGTGCAATCCGGGGTTGGGAGGCTCGCGTCGAGGAACGAGTGCCGGTGGTGTTGAGGAATCGCGACTCGAGGCTCGCGCGAGACTATCTTGCCCTGTGCGAAAGCGTTCTGGTCCAGATCAATTCATTGCGGAGGCGTCAAGAAATTGGAAAACGAGAGTGGCCGTCACGACTCCGGGCGGCTCGCCGGTAGCATAGCGGACAACATGGTAAAGGCGTTGTTCGAACGCTTTGTCGAGACGTACGCGGGTCTCCACGACGAGATCCGGGTACACGAGAGCAGTGTGGAGCTGCGGTTCTTCTACAGAAACGAGTTTCTCTGCCGGCTCGCCCCATACCGCGATCTCTTCCACGTCCAGATCGGTGAGTCCCCCGCGTGGGAGACACGGGTCCGGTCCGAGAAAGGTCTGCTCGAGACGGTCGATGTGGCGCTTCGCCACTTCCTGAGGGTCTATGCCGCCTCGGCGGGCTAAACGCCCCGAAGACGCTAATTCCCCTTGTTTTAGCTGATTCAGGTCATATATTTAGAACGGTACCGCACGGGTGACCTCTGGATGGCTATACCCAGAAACGAGCGAAAGAACAGTGAGACGATTAGCCCCTTTGCTGCTCGGTGCGGTGACGTTTGCTGCCATTCCTGCCTGCGACGTTAGCTCGCCCGAGCGATTCATACGCGCTCCGATTATCAGGAGCTTTAGTCCCGAGAACGCAAACTTTGAGACCCTCACCGGTGACACGATCTTCTTCTCCGTGAGCGCGATCGATCCCGGGGAAGGCCCGCTGACGTTCGATTTCGTCCTTGGAGACAGCTTGGTGTCGGGCCAGTCGAGCTGGGCGTATGTGGTGGATGACACCGGCACTGTGGAGGTGTCGGGCAGGGTCTATAACCGCGAATCCAGATCGACGGTGACGTGGGTGCTGAACCGGATCCGCCCGGTGAACAAACCGCCGGTGGTCGTTGATTTCCAGCCACTCGACCTCCGCCCATACGTGGAACTCGGAGAAGTCGTCGATTTCTCGATGACGGCCCAGGATCCTGAAGGCCGGGCTCTCAGCTATATTTTTACGGTGGATGATTCGCTCGTGTCGGGGAGCAACCAGTACACGTACCTGTCAACAAAGGTCGGGAAATACAGCGTCAAATGCATCGCTTCGGATGGAGAGGCGTTTACGCATCACGAATGGATGCTCAACGTCGTTGGAGAGCCGGATTCCGTACTTCCGGCTCCGGTTATCCTGACGTCTCTGGAGACGGGTCAGGAGACCGGTGAGCTCGTCGCGGAATGGACCGCCGTCGGCGACGACAGCATGGAAGGCGTAGCAGCCGCATATGTGGTTCGAACGTCACGGGTACCCATCGGCAGCGAGGCGGCGTGGTTCCAGGCCAGCGATCGTCCCGGGGAACCCTCTCCCGCGGCTCCCGGACAACCCCAGCAGATGGTCGTGAGCTTTCTCCCACCCTCCGAGAGGGTGTACGTGGCTGTACGGGCCATAGATGACTTCAACAACCTTTCCCCCCTGTCGGGCTCCCTCGGGGCGCTCGTCAAGGGCAACGATGTCCGCGGGACGGTGCGCGATGCGGTGACCGGGGATCCGATCCCCAATATCGGGATCACCCTGGCCGGGGACGCCGACACGACCGACGCCAACGGACAGTACAGCATGAGCATGCTTCCCAACGGTACTGCCTCGGTGCGGATACGGGACGAGTACGATTCGCCGAATGTTGGAACGTACTTCGACATCATAACCGATGACTACATCATCGAGGACGAGGATGTCTTTGATTTCTGGATGTTGCCCGACATCCCGCTGGCAACCACCAAGTACGCGTCGTTCCTCGATTTCGCCAAATCGATGACGAACCGCGGCGGTGACTTCTGGTATCTGGCCAAGACCTGGGATCACCCGATGGACGTCCATATTATTCCCTTTACCGCCGACGGCCTGGATTATGCGCGGGTGGCCAAGGGAGCGTTTCTGGAGTGGGAGGCCCTCACCGGTATGGATCTGTTTAACTTTGTCGACAACATTCCTGATGTGGGCCTTCACGTCCGGTACAGCGCCACCGTGTCGCGCGACATCTACGAGGTGCTCGTGGCCGACGAGCGGCAGCTGCCGATCAAGTCTCAAATCGTGTTTCGCACCGTTTACAGCTCTGCGAGCGAACAACTCCTCGACACAACGGCGGGACACGAGATGGGACATGCGCTGGGGATGGGTCACAGCGACGACGACATACACCTGATGATCGGTGGGCGGGTACCGGTTGTCACACAGCCCTCACTCGATGAGATCCTCCTGATCCGTGCGCTGGTTCGTCTGCCCCGCGGGCAGTCGATGAACTGGTTCCACTTTGACTAGCCGCGGCGGAGCCGCTTTCCCACACACTCTTCAGCGACCGAAACGTCAAGACTGCCAGTATGAACTGACATTATGGCAGCTACGATTTACCGCCGAACGCACTCATACCAAGCCTTGATCATAACAGATTGCAATTGAATGAGTTATCCGGTCGATTGCTTTGTCTCGTCCCTGGCATCCTTTGTGCGTTGCATGGTTGGTGACACACAACCCAAGTGTTGCTCAAGGAGATGAGATTATGATAATGGACAAGTTTACCGATAAGGCCCGGGAGGCGCTGAGTGGGGCGAGCGAAGCAGCCTTCCTCAAGAACCACATCGAGGTGACTCCCTGGCATCTGCTCAAGGCGTTGGTCGACCAAAGCGGCGGCATCGTGCCGGCCCTTCTCGACGGCATCGGCATCTCGGTGGATCGAGTCGGCGAACTCGTCGACAAGCAGCTGGAGAGCCTTGCCACGCAGGAGGGCGCGGGAGAGACGTATATGTCGGGGGATCTCAAGGCGGTGATCAAGGGCGCCTTCAGCGAGGCCGAGCGGTTAAAGGATGCCTATGTCTCAACCGAGCATCTTCTTCTGGCGATGCTCGCCGCCCGAAAAAGCGCTGTTTCCGAGCTGCTGCAGGGGCTGGGGATTACGCGCGATAGGACACTCGGTGCCCTGGAGGGCGTTCGAGGGTCGGAGAGCGTCGTTGACGCCAATCCCGAGGCGAAGTACCAGGCCCTGGAGCGTTTCACAATCGATCTGGTCGCCGCGGCGAGGGACGGCAAGATCGACCCCGTGATCGGCAGGGAAGAGGAGATTCGGCGGACCACCCAGATTCTATCCCGTCGCACCAAGAACAACCCCGTGCTGATCGGCGACCCCGGCGTGGGCAAAACGGCAATCGTTGAAGGTCTTGCCCAGCGCATCGCCGACGGGGATGTGCCCGATACGCTTAAGCCCAAGCAGATACTGGCGCTCGACATGGGGGCGCTGGTGGCCGGCACGAAATTCCGCGGCGAGTTCGAAGAACGCTTCAAGGCAGTTCTCAAGGCGATCCAGAGCGCGCAGGGGCAGGTGATTCTCTTTATCGACGAGTTGCACACGCTGGTCGGCGCCGGCGCCGCCGAGGGTTCGCTCGACGCGTCGAACATGATCAAACCAACGCTCGCAAGAGGTGAGCTCCACTGCATCGGGGCGACCACCGTAAACGAGTATCGAAAACACATCGAGAAAGACGCCGCACTCGAAAGACGCTTTCAGGTCGTGATGGTCAGGGAGCCAAGCGTTGATGAAACGGTGTCGATTCTCCGCGGTCTGAAGGAGCGCTACGAGGTTCATCACGGTGTCCGTATCAAGGACAAGGCGCTGGTGGCGGCGGCGCGTCTCTCGGATCGCTACATATCGGACCGGTTTCTGCCCGACAAGGCGATCGATCTGATCGATGAGGCCGCTTCCAAGCTGAGGTTGGAGCTGGACAGCCAGCCGGTGCAGCTCACCGCGATCGATCAGAAACTGACACAGCTTAAGATCGAGAAGAAGGTTCTCGAAAAAGAGGACGACAAATCCTCGAACGAGCGTCTGACAGAATTGGAGCGTGAAATCGCGGAGCTCGATGAAACCCGCAGCGCTCTGGCGCTGGAATGGCAGAACGAGAAGGAAGCCATACAGTCGATCCGTGCGATCAAAAAAGAGATCGAAGAGGCCGGGCGGAGTGAGCAGCAGGCGACCCGGGAAAACAACCTGGAGATGCTCGGTGAGATCCGATATGGGTTGCTCCCCAGGCTGGCGAAACGTCTGGAAGACGCGAACGCCACACTGGATTCGATTCGCGAGCGTGGCTCGATGCTCAAGGAGGAAGTGAGCGACGAAGAAGTCGCGGAAATCGTCGCCGGGTGGACCGGCATTCCGGTGAGCCGGATGATGGAGGCGGAGAAGGAGAAGCTCCTCAACCTTGAGGCGCGTCTGGGCAACCGGGTGGTCGGGCAGACTGAGGCGGTCCACGCGGTGTCCGAGGCGGTCCGTCGGGCCCGCACGGGTTTGAGTATACCGAACCGGCCCGTGGGTTCCTTTATGTTCGTCGGACCGACGGGCGTCGGCAAGACCGAGCTTGCCAAAGCCCTTGCGGAAACACTCTTTGACGACGAGCATAAGATCGTTCGCGTCGATATGTCCGAGTACATGGAGAAGCACTCCGTCGCCCGGCTCATCGGGGCGCCGCCGGGGTATGTGGGCTATGAAGAGGGCGGCTACCTCACCGAAGCCATACGAAAGCAGCCGTACTCCGTGATTCTTATGGACGAGATCGAGAAGGCGCACCCGGATGTGTTCAATCTCCTGCTTCAGATTCTTGATGACGGTCGGCTGACCGATGGCAAGGGCAGAACGGTTGATTTTACAAACAGCCTCGTGATCATGACTTCGAACCTGGGAACATCGCAGGAGGACACATCCGCAGGGTTCGAGTCGATGAAGAAGCGCGTGCTCGATGTTGTTCGTTCCAGTTTCAAACCCGAGTTCCTCAATCGGCTCGATGATGTCATTGTATTCCACGCGCTGAGTGATATCGAGATCAGGAGTATCACAGAACTCCAGATCGAGGAGCTCAAGCGACGTCTCAGCGTACGAGGCATCGAGCTCGACGTCGCACCAGAGGTCATCGAGATGCTGGCAAGGGAGGGTTTTGACCCCGTCTACGGAGCAAGACCCCTCAGACGACTGATCCAGAAAAAGATCGAGAATCGAATCGCTACGGCCCTTCTCGACGGCTCAATAGAGGAGAGTGGGGGCACGGTAAAGGTCGCGGGTGCGAACGGCGAAGTGGCTGTATACGCCGGAGTCCACACAGCCTAACCCCTTGACTGTACTCGTTTGTAGGTTATAATAGGGATTGAGGCGCCGTCACAGGCGGCTCGAGACATCGCCCGCCCCTAAGAGAGGGACAAAGGCCCTGGTGCCCCGTTTCGATATCGACGAGATCGGCCTGCCCCCTTGTTACCCATTGAAGTGTCGCGTCGTGTCCTAGCTATGTATGCACGCTGCTTTCGGATTGGTGGACGTTCTGCAATGCCCAGGTCGTTGAAGTCCGCGAAACTACGGTCCGCCCAAATCGCGATCGCTCTGTCGGTGGCCATTTTCGCAGCGCTGTGCGTCTGTGCCAACGTTGCGGGAGCCGAAACGCTGTTCTTCTTGATCGAGACGACGCGGGAGAGCGTCATCATCAAGGGTCCCAACGATCACGTCACGGTCTTCGTCAAGGAGAACGGATACGCACAGACCGGGGTTGTGGGCGAGCCGTCGCTCCCATACCGGGTTGTGGGCGTTCTGCTTCCCCAGGGTCAGCAGGTTGCCTCTTTCGAGGCGATGCCTCGGAACGAACGGGTGATTCGCTCGGACGTGACGGTGGCCCCGGCTACCGCGGTACGCCCGGATAACACGCCAGCGAGTGCGGGGTCGGTTCCGTTGGCGCGGTCGAACGGCGGAGACGTTTTCCCCGGCGGTTACGGGCGATACTTGTCCACCGGCTATCTGCACGGGCGCGCCATCGCTTCTTTTGCCGTTTTTCCCGTCAGAGTGGCAGGCGGCGATCTGGTGCTCAACGAGACGATCGAGTTGCGCGTGACAACCGAGCCCGCCGACCCGGCGCTCGACATCGCCATTCAAGAGCGCCACCGCAGCGGTTTTGACAGCCGCACGGACGATTTGATATCGACTCTTGTCGTCAATCCCGAGATGACACTGAGCTACGGTTTCGGACGTGTCTACGTCGCGGAGAAGCCGGGCGGTTTTCAACCGACATCTTACCCATCGCTCGACGGAAGCCCCGTCGACTATCTGATCATCACTACCGAAGATCTCGCCGGCGAATACCAGGTCCTGGCAAATTGGAGGACCGCACAGGGCGTACCGACGGTGGTCCGGACGATCGAGTGGATTCAGGCCAACGCGAGGAACGGGGTTGATATACAGGAGACGATTCGATTCTTTGTCCGCGACGCATACACGAACTGGGGCATCCGTTACCTGCTGCTCGGTGGAGACACCGACATCCTCCCCACGCGATATGCGTTGAGCAGATACTGGCCGCCGGGCGGCCAGACCCGGGTGCCCACGGACCTGTATTTCGGTTGTCTCGATGGATCGTGGAACGACGGCAACCACGACGAGAATTGGGGCGAGCCGGTCCTCGATAACCCCGACTTCTACGCGGAGGTCTACCACGGCCGCCTGCCGGTATCGGACCCGGCCGATGTGGCGATGATGATCGATCGCATCAAGCGCTATGAGGCTGCGGAAAACCCGGATTACATGAACAAGTATCTGATTCTCGCCGAGGTGTTGTTCCCGGAGGACTGGGTCGAGGGGGAGACGATCCTGACGAACGGCACCATATTCAGTGAGTACATCTATCATGCGATTCTGGACACGACGTTGCTCGACGTCACGCGCATGTATCAGACGGAAGATCTATACCCGGGCTCGGTGGAAGAAACCAGAGCCGCGGCCATGGACTCGTTGAACGCCGGTTTTAACCATGTGCTTCATATCGGCCATGGTTACCGTCACAACATGTCTGTGGCCGACGCGAGCATCCGAAGCCCGGATGCCGATACTCTGTCGAACGACGGCCGTTGGTTCAACCTGTACATGTTGAATTGTACGGCGGCCGCGTACGACTACTTCTGCCTGGCCGAGCATTTCCTTCAGAACCCGAACGGCGGTGCTGTATCGGTGGTCGGCGCGGACGAGATTGCGTTTCCTTACGCGTCGTCCTATTACATGAACGAGTACTACGATGTGATGTTCAAACAGGGCGCGGTGCATATCGGCGAGGCGTTCGCGCTCTCGCGGCTCCCGCGGACCCCGCTTGCCACCGGCAGCGATGCTCCAGACGCGTGGACCCATTTCATGTACTCGTTGCTTGCCGATCCCACGATGCAGTTGTTTACAGCGCCGGTGCGAATGCCGGTCGTCGCGCACCCCGGCAACGTTGGTCTGGGGGCGAGTGTCATGTCCTTCATGGTGACCGCCGGGGGGGCACCTGTGGATTCGGCGGTGATCTGTCTTACAAAGGGTGATGAGGACTACGAGACCGTTGTTACGGACGTTGCGGGCCAAGCCATGGTCGAGTTTACAAGCGAGACACCGGGGAGTATCCGTGTGATGGTGACGGGTCTGAACCTTGCCAGTTACGAGAGCTACATCATGGTGGACGTGGTAGCGGAGGCCTATGTCAACGTCGCGAGTGTTGTCGTCGATGACGACTCGCTCGATGGTACGTTCGGGAACGGTGACGGAATGGTCGATGCGGGCGAAGTGGTTGATTTTGTCATCGATCTTGTCAACACGGGAGGGACATCGGCGGGAGGCGTGTCCCTGGCGCTTTCGAGTTCGGATGGGGCGGCGACGGTCATCAGCCCCGCCGCGCAGTACGGAAACATCGATATCAGCTCGACGATGTCGACATCGGACGCACTGCGCATCGCATTCGACCCCGGGATCGCCGACGAGACCTTGATGGAGTTTTTTGTTGTCGTGTCCGACTCCAACGCGGTGACATGGCTCGATCGCATCGAACAGATCGTTCACGCACCCGTTCTGGAGCTGACGACGCTCCGGATCGACGACACCGCCTCGGGCGACGGTGATGGAATCATCGGAGCGGGCGAGCAAGTCAGATTATATTACGAGCTCAAGAACTACGGAACGGGGACCGCGAACGGTTTGTTCGCGCAACTGGAGGACCTCGACGGGGCCTTCGTCTTGATGGAGGGGGCCGATTCGTATCCGGACATCGGGATGTTCGCGGTCTATGAGAACACATCGGGTTTTCTCATCATGGAGCCGGATACAACTGCGGAACACCGGCTCCGCGTGGTCATCGACGATATCTACAGTCGCGTGTACATTGATACGATTGAGTTGCGGCCACCGCTGCCACCGGGTTCCTTGTCATTTGATGCCAGTTTTGGTCCGGACCGGCTCTCCGTAGCGTGGGTGCACAGTACTTCACCAGACATCGCAAAGTACAACGTGTATCGTTCGACGAGCGTGTCGGGCCCGTTTGTCAGGGCGAATCCGGATCTCATCGATCACGCCGTCTACGTCGACGCGGGTCTTGCGCCCACTACGCAGTACTTTTTTCATATCACCGCGGTCGACAGCTCGGGCAATGAAAGTGTCCCTTCACCTGTCTACTCGGCGAGTACGAATCCTCCGCAGCTGGCTGGGTTTCCGATCGGCATGATCTATTCAAGAGTTAGCTCGCCGGCCGTTGGTGATATCGACGGCGATGGCGACAACGAGATCGTCGTTGGAAACGAGTACGTGTATGCGTGGCACGCGGATGGAATGGAACTCCGGGATGGGGACAACGATCCGCGGACCTGGGGGGTGCTCAATACTGAAGGGGACCAGTACGACGCGGCCATCGCCCTTGCCCATATCGATGATGTGCCGGGTCTTGATATCGTGGCTGCCGATTTGTACACCGGCACGGTCTTCTGCATGAACTACAACGGAGATGTGCTCCCCGGCTGGCCACAGCAAAGCGGGGACCAGTTCCGCGCTTCACCCGTAACGGGCGACCTGGATGGCGACGGACGTGTCGAAGTAGTCGCCATCGACATCCGGGGTGTCCTCTATGCCTGGCACAGAGACGGTTCCGAAGTTATGGACGGTGATTCCAACCCATCGACACATGGTGTCTTCTTCCAGGCTCCGCTGATCGGTGCCTGGCATTACTCGACACCATCTCTGTGTGACATTGATGCTGACTTCATGGATGAGATCATTCTGGGGACTATCCTGGACACCGTGTATGCGCTCAACGGCGACGGGAGCAGTGTGCCGGGTTGGCCGTTCGTCATGAGCGGGGAAATGGTCGGTGGGGTAGTCACGGGATACATCGACGACGATTACTTTCCGGAGATTGTTGTGCGTTCGGGCGCTGGCGAAGTCTACGTGTTGGAACACGACGGCACGGTAAAGACTCCAGGTTGGCCGCGCATCATACCCTACACAGAGGCCTACTACCGAGCGACGCCGGCTCTCGCCGACATCGACGGGGATGGGAGGCTCGATATCGTTCTCGCCCATCACAGCACAGTGCCCCTGGAGTCGCGGCTCTACGTCGTCGACTATGAGGGCAACGATTTGCCCGGGTGGCCGGTGGTCTACGCGACGACGTTCAGCACGTGCTCTCCTGTTGTGGCGGATATCGATGGAGACGGTTATCTCGACATCGTAATGGGGGACGAAGGGGGCTTGATCTACGGGTTCGATCGACACGGCAATCCGCTGGCGGGTTTCCCCATAGCGACGAAAGACGCGGTTCGCGCGACGCCGTTCATCACGGATGTGGATGGGGATGGTGACGAGGACATGGTAGTGCAGAGCTGGGACCAGAATCTCTATGTGTACGACTTCGACGGTGCCCATGTGCCGGGGTCGGGACAGTGGCCAACAGTACACGCGAACCTGCATCGTAACGGGAGGGCGGGTTACACGGTCGCGACCGGCATCGCGGGCGCGGCTTTCAGTGTCAGCGTTCACGATGAAACGGTTAGTCTAAGATGGGTGCTTGCCTCGATTGGCGGCCGCACTTACGACGTTCACAGGGCCGAGGCGACTGGGGATGGGATCGTGCGCGGCGGTTTTGTGATGATTGCGAGTGATGTCTCAGATGATGCCCTCGGCGTGCTCCGTGTTGACGACGGCGACGTGGAAGTGGGGAAGCACTACGTCTACCAACTCGTGTCACAGGACAATCCCGCCGACGTGTTCGTCACGCACGCGGTCTATGTGCCGGTCACACGGGCTGAACTGAGGCAGAACTATCCGAATCCTTTCAACCCCACCACTCAGATTGCGTACTATGTTGCCGACGGTGCCCCGCAGCACGCATCGCTCGTCATATACGACGTCACGGGCGCGCGGGTACGAACCCTCGTCAACGGTATGAGGGACACCGGCCGCCGCGTGGCGACCTGGGACGGCCGCGACGGCAACGGCAGCCAGGTGGCCTCCGGTATCTACTTCTATCGCCTCGTATTGGGGCAGTTCACAGCAACAAAGAGAATGCTGCTGCTCAAATGAGCGCCCAGCAAAGGGCGCGTTGATCCAGTCGGCTGAGAAGCGCCGAAGCAGCGGCGGCGCCACCGGCCTACTCTACAAGGTGTCGTTTCTGGTTGGTTCGGCGAGTCGAGGGAACACATTCCCTCACCGCTATGCGACAGTTTTAGTCGTACTAACCGCGCTCGGTATCGACACTTCCACCACGATTTCTAGATTGACAGCGTGGGCTTTGGAATGGTACGTTGCTACGAAGCAAACAACTCCTAAGTCCGACTCGATATTTGACTTGTGGATATCCCACGGGTCGGTGTTCCTCAAAAAAATCAGGTAAGAGAAATGACTGCTTTCTACGATCTATCTGAAGAAGAACGTCTCATCCAACAGACCGCGAAAGAGTTCGCCGACAGCGAAGTGGCCCCCATGGCCGTGAAGACCGACGCGGAGAGCCGATTCCCCAGGGAGTTGGTTGAGGGATTGGCCAAACTCGGTTTTCTGGGAATGCTCATCCCCGAGGAGTATGGGGGAAGCGGCGTTGGTAATTTCTGTCAGGTGCTGGCATTGGAAGAGATCAACCGAGCGTGCGCGTCGACAGGTGTGGCAATGTCGGTGCACAATTCGCTCGCCACGTCGCCCATCATTAAGTTTGGCAACGAGGAGACCAAGAAGAAGTACCTTCCCAAGATGGCCACAGGGGAATGGATCGGCTGCTACGCGTTGAGCGAGGCGAACGCGGGGAGCGACGCGGCGTCTCTCCAGTGTCGCGCCGAAAAAGACGGCGATGACTGGGTGCTCAACGGGGAGAAGACGTGGATCACGACGGGTGCGGAGGCGGATGTCTACGTCGTCATGGTCCGAACGAACCCCGATGAGCGCGCGAAAGGCATTAGCACTTTCGTTCTCGAGCGAGGTATGAAGGGACTGACCGTTGGTAGAAAAGAAGACAAACTGGGGCTGCGGGGATCGAGCACGGTGCAGATCGCACTCGAGGATTGTCGGGTGCCCGCAATAAACATGCTGGGCAAGGAAGGCGAGGGTTTCACGATCGCTATGAAGACGCTCGACGGCGGGCGCATCGGTATCGCTACACAGGCCGTCGGCATCGCGCAGGCGTGTCTGGATGCGTCGTCCAAGTATGCGAGGGAACGCGAGCAGTTCGGCAAACCTATCGGCGAGTTCCAGGCGATTCAGTGGAAGATCGCCGACATGGCGACGGCCATCGAGGCGTCCAGGTTGCTGGTGTATCGCGCGGCGAGGCTCCGCGACCGGGATGCACCGCACACGAAGGAAGCGGCAATGGCTAAGCTTTTTGCGTCGGAGACATCCAACCGCGCCGCCCGAGAGGCAATCCAGATACACGGGGGTGCCGGTTATCTCAAGGACTTTCCCGTTGAGAGGTACCTGCGCGACGCGAGGATAACAGAGATCTATGAAGGAACGAGCGAGGTTCAGAGAATCGTAATCGCTCGCTTTTTTACCAGAGGCTAGATTCACGGCAAACGCAACCAGGCGATTGATAACGGCTAGGACGGAGGAGGACCGGCAGTGAAGATAGGAGTTTTGATCAAGAACGTTCCCGACACGGAGGCGAAGATCAAGCTGAATGCGGACGGGAGCGACATCGAGACGCAGGGCGTGAAGTTTGTGATGAATCCGTACGACGAGTACGCGGTCGAGGAAGCTCTCTTGATCCGTGAAAAGCTCAAGGATGACACGACGGTGACTGTTGTCTCGCTTGGCCCGGATCGGGTCGTCGAGTCGCTGAGAACGGCGCTCGCCATGGGAGCCGACGAAGCGGTGCATGTGAGCGACCCGGCGTTCGAGGGCGGAGATGGTATAACGAACGCGAAGGTGCTGGCAAAGGTCGTTGGCGATATGGGTCTCGATCTCATCCTTGGAGGCAAGCAGGGTATTGACTTCGATTCATCACAGACGTGTTCCGCTCTGGCGGAGGCGTTGGGGTGGCCGCAGGCGATGGTAATCAGCGCCCTGGAGATACACGACGACAAGCAGAGTGCGGAAGTGCGGAGGCGAATCGAGGGGGGCGAGGAGGTTGTCGAGATGAAGCTCCCGGCGGTCCTCTCCTGTGACAAGGGTCTCAACGAGCCCCGCTACGCGTCGCTGCCCGGCATCATGAAAGCGAAGAAAAAAGAAATCAAGAAGATCGGTCTCGCGGATGTCGGTTTGCAGGCGGATGAGGTGGGAGCGGCCGGCTCGGCGACAAAGGTTGTCGGCTATGCGCCCCTGGCGGAGAGATCCCCGTGTCGGATGCTCGAAGGCGAGCCCGGAAATATGGCTGCGGAGGTCGTCCGTGCGCTGCGAGAAGAATCCAAGGTTATCTGAACGGAATCATAGTTGGGAGAAAGGAGACGGGACCCGGTCCCTGTGAATAATGAGCAACGATATTCTGGTTTTTGCGGAGATACGAGACGGCGTTTTCAAACAGGTGAATAACGAGCTCGTCACTGCCGCCGCAGAACTTGGCGGCAAGTCGGGTGGTGCAGTACACATGGCCGTAATGGGTCAAGATATCGATGAAGCGATAGAGAAGGCCAAGGCGGTCACGCCGGGCAAGGTCTATGTCGTCAAGAGCCCGGTACTCGAGAGATATTCGACAGAGGGTTTTGCCAGCGGTCTGGAGGCAGTGATAAAAGAAGTGGATCCAGCGGTCGTTTTGTTTGGCGCGACGGCGATGGGCAAGGATCTGTCGGCGCGGGTTGCCGCGCGCGTCGGGGCATCACTGGCGACGGACTGCACGGGGATCGATATCGACGGAGGCGTTGTCAAAGTCAAGCGACCGGTCTACTCGGGCAAGGTCTATGCCGAGGTCGCAAGCACGAAGGATACGATCAAGATGGCATCGATCCGTCCCAACGTTTTTTCGGCGGCCACGGACGGTGGTTCCGGTGACGTCGTGGAAATCGCGCTACCGATCGGGCTCGATCAGATTGGTAGCGTGGTGAAAGACGTGATCACCGCCTCGGTTGGTAAGAAGGATGTCACCGAGGCCGAGATCATTGTCGCCGGTGGCCGCGCGCTGAAGAGCGAGGAGAATTTTAAGATCCTCGACGAACTGGCCGATGTCATCGGAGGGTCAGTCGGCGCGTCGCGTGCGGCGGTGGATGCCGGGTATGCTCCGCATACCCAGCAGATCGGTCAGACCGGCAAAGTGGTGAACCCAAAACTGTACTTCGCCGTGGGGATCTCGGGCGCCATCCAGCACCTGGTTGGCATGCGGACGTCGAAGGTTATCGTCGCGATCAACAAGGATCCCAACGCCCCGATTTTCCAGGACGCAGACTATGGAATCGTGGGAGATCTTTTCGATGTCGTCCCGGCGCTGACCGAGGAGTTCAAGAAACTGCTCCAGGCATAAACACCACGGTCAAAAACCGTACGTGATATCGGCCGACAGGATCGTCATTGTCGTGTCGTCCTCCTCTACCCTGTGGTCCTCAGGCTCGAGGTTCGCAAACACGTTGATGCTCGCGTTGCGCAGGAGTCTGAAGGTGGCGAAGAGAAGGATGCGATGGTAGACGAAGTCCGAGAAGATCAGATCCGTATCGAAAACGGGATTAACCCTGTAGTCTCTTTTGCCGGACTCGTAGCTCGCCGAGAGCCATAGTCGCTGCCCCGAGCTGTAATCCACGGACAACCTGGCACCAATCTCGTTGTATTCGTCGACTCGAGACACACCGCTGCGCAAGAACCCATACGTGGGCCCGGCCCCGATCGTAGAAAGCGTCGAGCTGAAATACGTGATCCGAAGTGAGGTCCGGTTCTCGATATAGTTGAAGAAAACCGGTGTGCTACGATCGTACGTATAGCTCTCGAACTCGTTATCGAGCCTGACCCCAAGACGTCCCAGCGAGAACGGCTGGATGGTCGCGTTCGAGTACACCGACCAGAAAGGGCTCCTCGTCATCGCGTCCTTGTAGACACGCCGTTCTCCGTCTATGGCCACAAATATCTGACGATGAAGGCCGGACGTATGCCGGTAGTCGAGTCCGGCGGCGAAAGCGTCGTAGCTGATTTCCGTGCTGTCGGGAATGACCTTGCCGATGTATCCGAATGTGGCCTGATACCCCGACGTAAACCCCCGGTCGTAGTTGAGCGCGACTTCAACGCCATTTCGAACATAGTCGTAATCGAATTCCGTCCGCTGGTCGAAGTCGATGATCTCCAACCGGTCCATCAAGCCAATCGACAGCCCCGAGGCGATCTGGCGTGTCAGGGACGCTCGAAGATCATAGCGAAAGAAGTCATTGGCGAACGTGTACACGGTGGCGTCGCGGTATGACCGAAATGCGGCGGTGTTATCGAACATAATCCGTGTGGCGCCGAAGCGCCGCACGAGACTCGCTCGGCCGATCGTGTCAAAACTCTCCTGCCCAATCAGACTCCGCCCCTCGATGAGATAGTAATCGGTGAGAAACGTCCCGTGCAGGTATCCGAGATTGAGCCGGGTCCTGAATTCGTTGAGTCGGGAGAGCGTGCGTATCTGGCCGACGGAGTAGTGCTCGCTGTAGGAGTCGAAACCGAGCACTACGGATCCCGCCATCCTGCCGGACACCGCATCGGCGGGGTACAACGGGTCAAGAATGGGGAGGAGAGCTAGAAGTAGAATCGGTGCAACACGTCTAATTGTCCCGCTCCTTGAGCATGGCGATCGCTTCTTCGACCATCTCGAGCGCCAGCTCGTACTCGCGCTCGAGATACAATTCCCTTCCGAGTTTGAAGACCTCACGCGCCTCAGCCAGCACGGCCGGCGAGACGCCTTCCTCGTGTGACTTCCGTTCGATCAGACTTTCGAGTTGCAGGAGCGCCATTTCACAAGCGATTTCGGTCTGGCCGCTTTCCGGCAGATCCCCCTTATCGTGTGCGGGCGGCGATCCACACCCCAGAAGAACCAGCGCAACCACAACGGCGGCCGGGATGTTTCTTCTCCGGCGCCTCGGCCTACGTGTCATAACCCAACTGCTCGAGCGCCTGGTTCGCAAGCCTTCTCGCCAGCCGCGTATTGGCCAGAGCGGCCCGAAGCTGCCCCTGACGCAGCGATTGCCACGCCTTGTCCTGCTTCGATCGGGCCCTTCCGAGAAACTCGGCAGCGACATCGTCGCGCGCGCGCTCCACAACTTCCCCGAGGCGTTTGAGAAGCTTGTCCGTCCCGCGCAGCGCAGGCTCGACATCCTCCCGGCTGAGCTCCTTCTTCAGCACGTCCACAGAATCCTTGAGGATCGATCTCGCCCGGAGCGTCCATCTCAAGGCCTGCGCGTAGTTGCCTCTATCGAAGTGTTGCTTTGAGTCGGATTGAAGTCGCTCGGCGCGCTCGAGCTGCTTGTCAAAACGATCAACATTCCTGTCCTTGGCCATCTCGTGAGCCTCACGCAGGAGCGCATCGGTGAGGCGAATGGCCTGTTGCACACTCTCGTTGCTCGCCTGCGAGGCGTGTATCTTCGCCGCACGCATCGCGAGGCGAAGGGCCTGCTGGGTGAGCTCCAGCGCGGCGCCGGGCTTGTTGGCACGGTAGCTCGCCTTCGCGCGGTCCTGAAGATCCGCGGCCTCGCGGGCCATCCGATGAACCTGGCTGTCGCCACCCATACCGATCTGCTCCCTCAAACGGTCCAGGAGCCGCTCGGTCCGGGTGATCTCATGCTCGACCATATCAATGTTGGAAGATGTGTTCTTGATGATCCTGATGGCGCGGGTGGAGAACTCGTCCGAGGACACGGCGAGTCTGAGGGCAATTTCAAAGAGATGTTCCCGCAGGTTGTCTTGCGAACGTTTGAGTTGAGTGTGAGCTTCTTCCAGAAGTCTGTTTACACCGGCTGCATCCCGGGTGCCGGTCTCGTCCCTGATCTGCCGTGCCCGCTCGAGGCGTTCGGTTGCACGCTCGATTGCCTTGATGGCATTTTCCTCGAGTCTGGCCTCACGCTTGGCAATCGCGATGGTCTGATGAATGACCTCCCGAGCCTTTTTCGCCACGGTGTAGGCTCGACCGAGCTCACGACTGTCGACTCCCGTGTTGAGAAGAGAAACCGATTGCTGGTGCAGTTTGACAGCGGCTTCCAGAGACCGGCGGGCTTTGACGCTGTTCGTCGCGTTGACGAGTTCTCGCGCAAAGTTAAGCAGCTCGGCGTTACGATTGATGTAGTCGCGCAGGCGGGTGACGTCATTGGCCGTCTGTGCGTTGGCCGTCGTGGGGGCAGCGACCTCGGCAAAGTAGACCGCCGCGAAGCCGGCTGTCACGAGGCAGGCGACGATAACCAACCGATTGACGGAGTCTCTCCTCATTTGCGCTCTCCTTTCCCTCTATACGAGGGGAAGCGGGACTGGCCCGCGAATGCGTATCGGATCAACGCAAGGGATATACCAGCGGATACCGCGAAAGCCCTGTGTCATGTAACATGTTGTACGTAAATATATTATGGGAATCATCCGCGACCGGCCGCGGTCGCGGCCGCCGGCTCCTTCTGCCCGATTTGACCCTCCGAGTCCATGGGGGTGCACCTGAGAGTGCACTCAGTCATCCAGTCCGTACCGCTCGAGACGGCCGTACAGGGCGCGCCGGGTGATGCCCAGCAGACGCGCCGCCTCGCTCTTGTTTCCCGAGGTGAGCCGCAGCACCTTGATGATCATCTGCTTTTCCATCTCACTGAGGCTGAGCGTCTCAACCGGTTCATCGCTCGGCGATGCCGACGAACTCGTACCCAGAATGATATCTTGTTCCCGTATGGATCCTTCCGCTTTGACGATCACAGCACGTTCAAGAACGTTTCGAAGCTCACGGATGTTGCCCGGCCAGTCATACATCTGCAACTTTCGGAGTGCCTCGTCGGAGATGTCCGATGGATCCCGGTCAAAACCGGATAGCAGGTGCCCGGTGAGTTCCTCGATGTCTTCCCGCCGTTCGCGGAGCGGTGGGAGCAAGATAGGGAAGACGTTGATACGGTAGTAGAGATCCTCCCGGAAAAGCCCATCTCGAATATCCTGCTCCAGCGGCTGGTGCGTAGCCGAAATCAGGCGGATGTCTATGTTGGTTTCTTTCTCTCCGCCCAGGGGTGTTATCCGATGGTCCTCGATGACACGGAGCAATTTCGATTGGAGTGATCCCGGGAGGTCCCCGATTTCATCCAGAAAGAGTGTTCCACCGTTTGCCAGTTGGAAGTGCCCCAGCTTCTTGCGGTTCGCACCGGTAAACGCGCCGCGCTCGTAGCCAAAGAGTTCGCTTTCGAGCAGTCCCTCGGGTATCGCGGCGCAGTTGATCGCGATGAACGGTCCCTCGGCGCGTTTGGAGGTCGCGTGGATAGCCTTTGCCACGAGTTCTTTGCCTGTACCGCTCTCACCCCGGATGAGCACAGGGGTCTCGGAGCTCGCGAGATCGCCGATCAGCTTCTTCACCTTCGATATGGACGAACCCGATCCGACGATGTTGTCGACCTCGCCCTTTATGTATGAGCGAAGCTCGGTGTTTTCGATCTCGAGGTGTCGCTTTTCTTCTATCCGTTCGATGAGCATGAGCAGCTCATTTGTGGTAAACGGTTTGACGATGTAGTCGTAGGCGCCCTGCTTCATGGTTTCAAGTGCGGTTTCGACGGATGCGTAGGCGGTCATAAGGACGACATCCGTTGCGGGCGACAGCGCTCTGGTCTCCTTGAGAAGGGTGATGCCATCCATCTCCTCCATGCGGAGATCGCTAATCAGGATGTCCGGGTTGTCGCGACGGATTGTCTCGAGCGCTTCACGTGGGCTGGTGATACCGACTGCCTTGTGTCCCGCGTCATTCAGCTGATCCTGCAGCAGCCTGCAGATCTTTTCTTCATCATCGACAATTAGAATGAACGCCATATCCAACTCGATTACGATTGTGGTGCCAGGGGAATCGACATGAGCACTCTGGTACCGGTTCCCGGAGCGCTCTCTATTGCCAGTCTGCCACCGTGTTCCTCGACGATTGCGCTAACGATGCTCATTCCCAGTCCGCTGCCGTGTTCTTTCGTCGTGAAGAACGGTTTTGTCACTTCTTTGAGGTTCTTTCTCGGGATGCCGCCACCATTGTCTTTGACCACAACTATCGCATATTTCGGATGGTCATCCACGGAAATCTCGATCGTACCTCGGTCCGGAAGGGCTTGAGCCGCGTTCAATAGGATGTTCAGAATTGCCTGCTGAATGCGTTTGTCATCACCCGAGATCATCACGTCCCGCTCGGGGAGCCGATCGATCACTTCGATCGACTTCGCCAGGATCTCGGGATCGAGGATCATAAGACATCGCCTGATGATACGCTGGATGGGGTGTGGCCGAAACTCCTGGCTGCGTGCCTTCGCGAAATTGAGATAACCGGTCAGTATGTCGTTGAGTCTGTCGACTTCTTCAGTGATGTACGAGAACACCTCGTCGTCGGACCCGTATTTCTTTTGCAGTCGCTCGGCGGCGGTGCCGATGATGCTCATCGGGTTCCGGATCTCGTGCGCGATGCCGGCGACCATTCGGCCCATGGTGGCGAGGTTCTCGCCCTGGATGATGGCTGCCTGCGCGCGGTCCAGACTGAGCGATTGATGATAGAAAACCACACCAAGCACCATGATGATCAGAATACTCGCCACATCGACCGCGATGATTGCGTCCCTCAACGCCCTCAACACATCGAAGTAGGTGGCACCGGCTTCGACCCCCAGAATGCCGAGCACCTCGTCTTCGTTGGACGTAATGGGAGCGTAGGCGCTCTTCATATAGATGTCGTCGAATCTGTAGAGGTTTGTATAAGCGGAGATCCCGGAGCGTGCCAGCATCACGGCGCTGAAATCCAGTTCGATAAACGGGTTGGGCTCGCCCTCGACCGACACGTTTGCCAGATCGACCACGGTGTTGCCCGCCGGCGTCAGGATCACGATGTTGGATAGCAGGTTCTCCGTTCGTGCCGTGTGAAGCAGCGTGCGGAGTGTGGGGCTGATGTCACCGGCGCGGAGCGATCCGTCCGTCGAGATCTCAACCGTGTGCGATAGTGCCACCGCTATCGAGCGAAGTCGCTCGCCGAGCTCTGTATCGAGATAATTCTTTGCCCGTGTGTAGAGAATGTATGTCGAGACATTGAAGACGAGCAGAAAGGCGATCAGAAAACCGACCACCAGGGTCAACCGCTTTTTGGACGAAACCGCTTTCATGATGTGACAGTTGTTTTGGGGTCTCCCTGTGACAGATTGTAGGGTTCGGTGGGTGCGACTGCAAGATTAGTTCCGAAAAAAGACGCAACTTCGACCATCCGTGGGGCTGTGTCTGCCGACCGAAGCATATGTCCCGCGGACGCAGCCAATTGACAACGAAAAAGCCCCGGCACGACGGTGTGCCGGGGCTTGTCAAGCAGTCGCCGACAGTCTGGCTAACGGATAACCACGAACTTACTGACGAAGCGATCGAAGTTGTCGTCTTCGGTCTCGACGGAATACAGATAGACACCGCTTGTGACGTCCTGGCCGTTA
>CBDVBZ010000024.1:0-32103 GCA_965372355.1 uncultured bacterium
TCAGGGGAGGACTTGCACCTCCAAGACAGTGCCCATGCCGGGCGTACCAAAAAAACGGCGCAGACAGAACATCTGCGCCGCTTGTAGCAGTGATCGACGGGACTAATTACTTGGCTCCCGCCCTCGTGTACGCGATCTCCATGGTCTTGACGTACTCTTCGCCCATCTTCGTGTACCACTCGAAGACGTGCGAGTTTTCATCTTTGATCAACGTGACCATCTTGATCTCGTTTTTCGTACCGGATAGCGGATCGACGGTCGTGGTCTCATACCACTCCTTCATGCAGTGGTCACTGCACTCGCCCTCGCTGTATACGCTCGCCGTACCTGCGCTGTCGATCCAGAACGACGTGTGCTTGCCCTTGGTCTTGTCGAAACCGCTGATTCCCATCCCCACAAAGGGCATACCCATGATGGTACCTTCCATCTGCTGAGTGAGGAAACGGCCACCGAGAACGATCTCGTATGTGCACTTCCCTTCGGACATCATGGGCTCCGCCCCGGGGCCCGCCCACAGCTTGATCACGGCGTCCCATTCGCCAACCCGTTTCTCGAATGCCTTGTGATGCGGGCCTGGCGCGATGGCTTCCATGTACTGCTGCATGGGGTCGCCCCCACCTTCCTCCTGCGCGGAAGAGACATTGACGAAAACAACCGCGGCCATCGCAACGAGCGCGAATCCCAGAAACACCTTTTTCATTTTGGCTCCTTTCCTTCACACGGCGCTATGCACCGGTGAGAACAAGATACGAGTCAAACCAGAACCGCCGTTGGGCTATCAAACGTGGGAACGGCATCGCCGTGCCGGTATGCCGTGTCTTGAGTGGAGATCTGCACGGTTCCCGGCAACACTATCACCGGAGATTGCGTGAATCAAGACCAAACGGTTGACACCAAACGGTTGACACTCCACCGGTCATGACGTGTATCTCATTGATTATCAATATTTTGCATTGCCCATTCTGCCGGTGCGTCGGTGTTTTGCGCCGGCTGCAATCCGCTGTGGCGTGATCGCATGGAATCCGATATAAATTGACGATAGCCGCAGGCGCCAATCCCAGGAAGCGGAGAGATGATAAAACCTTACTCGAAAGAGCCAACAGGGCAGTCCGGCCGGCCCGCCCCGCGACACGAGCAGCGCACCGGCGGTGGATCGATAACGTCGACCGTCGACAATCCCGGCAATGCGATGGTGCTCGCAGCGATCGCGAGCGTCGTTCTTTCAACGATCATCGGGGTTGCCTGGATCACACCGCTCTTGCACGCGGGAGCGGTGTTTCCCTTCTTCTACGTTGCGATGAGGAGCCGCGGAGCCGGCCCGTCGCTGGCTCTCGTCGTCCGCTGGGCGGCCGCCGTCCTCGTTACCACGATTGTCCTCGGTGCGTTTGTCCCGGCGAGAATGGACGCCAGCCAGTTGCTCTCCGCGAGGGCAGCATCGACGCTGGAGGCCTGGCTCACATCGACGCAGGCGCCGCCACCAGCCGATTACTCGTATGTCCTGTGGGGAATGGCTGTCTTTCTCGTGGGATCGTTGATCAGCGGAGGGTTGGCCGGGTTTGTTGTTGGCTCATTGGCGCTGGGAGGTGCCGCAACAGGCGCGCTGCTTCTCTTTGAACACGGTGGAAACGTCGTTCAGATTGCGCTGACCGCTCTGCCTCCGTGGCAGTGGGCTCTCTTTGCCGGCGGCGCACTTCTACTCGTCCCGGCGGCAACACTGTTCTTCGACCGCTTTATCAAGTCAGTGGAGCAAGACAGAAGGCCCCTGCGTCTCTACATGTACACAGGGGCCGCGTGCTTTGTTCTAAGCGTATTGCTCCGTTTGACGACGGCCGGTGTGTGGCAGCGGATCCTCCAACGCTGGACTATCTTCTGACGCGCGCTAGCCGCACCGCGAAAAACCGCACAGCCTGCACACGCTGCACCCACCATCGAACTCGAGCGGGCTCCCGCAATCAACACATAGCCCGGCACAGCGATTGACCCTAGACTCGTTCTTCCAGTCCATCTCCTCGGGATCGAAGTCCTTTCGCTCCCTGAGGTGCCGCTCGAGCGCCTTGCTGATACCATCAGCGCAGGACAAGACGATCTTGCCGTTGTCCCACGTCGGTGAGGGACACCGAACGCCTCTTAGCTGTTTGGCGATGGCGGCCGGGTCCACATTCGCCCTCATCGCCAGAGAGACGAGACGTCCTATGGCCTCCGCCTGCGAGCCGGCGCATCCTCCCGCCTTGCCGATCTGGGCAAACAGCTCGAACGGCCGATCGCCGTCGTCGTTGATCGTCACGTACATGTTGCCACAACCCGTCGGCTGTCTGCGCGTACGGCCAACCAAGACGTCCTGACGTTTGCGAGGAGTCTTCAACGTCTTTCCGTTGCCGCCGTTGGCCGACTCATCGTGGTTGACAGCGCCGATATTCAATACCTGGGCATCTCGACTCTTGTTCCTGTATATGGTGACACCCTTGCAGCGGAGCGTATGGGCGAGCCAGAATATCTCCTCGACATTCACGTTCGTCGCTTCTTCCGGCAGGTTCACGGTCTTCGACACGGCGTTATCGGTGTATTTCTGAAACCCGGCCTGCATTCTGATGTGAGCCTCTGCCCCGATGTCGTGGCTCGTCCGAAAGATGGTTCGCCAGTACTCGGGCACTGCTTCGATATCTCTCACGCTTCCAGCCTCGGCGACCTCTCTTGCAAGATCCCCGCTCCAGAAACCCTCGCGCCTGGCCACCTCTTCGAAGAGCGGGTTCACCTCGACGAGCTCATGGCCATCGAGCACGTTTCTCACGTAAGCGACGGCGAAGAGTGGTTCGACCCCACTCGAAGCATTCGCGATGATACTGATCGTCCCCGTCGGCGCGATTGTCGTGGTCGTTGCGTTTCGCATCGGGGGGTGGCCCGGCTCGTCGTACACGCTGCCCCGGAAGTTCGGGAAACATCCCCTCTCTTCGGCCAGCTGCTGCGATGCCAATCGAGCCTCTTTCCTTATCCGGTCCATGACCCTCTCGCCGATCTCCACCGCCTCTTCGGAGTCGTACGGAATCCCCAGTCTGATGAGCATGTCGGCAAACCCCATCACCCCGAGACCGATCTTTCGGTTGGCCTTTGTCATGTCATCGATCTGTTGTACCGGGTAGCGGTTCATGTCGATCACGTTGTCCAGAAAGCGAACGCCGATGTGAACGTTCCGGGTAAGGCGATCGTAATCGATCGACGTCTCGTCACCGTGCGAGTCGACAACGCTGTTTAAGTTCAGCGATCCGAGGTTGCACGATTCATAGGGCAGGAGCGGCTGCTCTCCACACGGGTTCGTACTCTCTATCGCGCCAACATGCGGTGTTGGGTTGTCCGCATTCATGCGATCGATAAAGATGATTCCCGGCTCCCCGTTTCGCCACGCCGACTCGACGATACTGTCAAAAATCTTTCGTGCGGAAACGCTCTTCACGGCCAGCCTCGTTCTCGGGCTGACCAGCTCGTAGTCCGTTCCCTGTTCGACCGCCCGCATAAACTCCTCGGTCGCCGCAACGGATATGTTGAAGTTCGTCAGGCGTGTTAAATCCGTTTTCGCCGAGATGAAGTCCTCGATGTCCGGGTGATCGACACGGAGAACTGCCATGTTCGCCCCTCGCCGCTTGCCCCCCTGTTTGACGGTCTCGGTCGCCGCATCGAAAACGCCCATAAACGACACCGGGCCGCTCGAGACCCCTTTTGTCGTCTGGACGAAGTCGTCCCGTGGCCGCAGCCTCGAGAAGGAGAACCCGGTCCCTCCGCCACTCTTGTGGATCAGCGCGGCGTTCTTCACCGACTCGAAAATCGACTCCATCGAATCCTCTACGGGCAACACGAAGCAGGCCGAAAGCTGTTGGAGGTCTGTTCCCGCATTCATCAGGGTCGGTGAGTTTGGCATAAACTCGAGGTTCATCATCGCCTCGAAGAACACTTTCTCCCATTTGCGCCGGTTGGCTTCTCCGGACCCGTATTTGAGTTCGGCGCGGGATATGTTCCCGGCAACCCGGGTGAACAGCTCTTCCGGCGACTCCAGTACGGTTCCGTCCGCGTCTTTTCTTAGATATCTTTTTTCCAAAACGGTCAGTGAACTCTTGCTAAACGACATTTCAATTGCCTCCTCACGCTCTCACCAGGCCGGAGTTCCTTCAAAGGCCCTTCGACCGCCGACCCGGTTCGAGTCATCACTTTCTTGGCTAGCTTCGAGGTCGAAAACCTCGGACCAACAGTATACGACATATTGGGGTGTGTACGACAAGCACACAATATCTTGATGTGAGGATTTTCCGCGGTTTTGCCTATCTGATTAAATAGCACCAAATTGCAGCCACAGCGTGCGTACGCGGCGGTTTGACCTGATTCTTGCTAGTTGACAGACTTGAAAGCCGATTCTTGACAGTCCTGCAACGACGAGGAACCGTAAATGCTGCACTTGCGCATCATTAGGGGGCCGGATCGGGTGGAGCACGTCTCTATCACCGACACGGATATGCCTTTCACCGTGGGTCGAGACGAGGAGAACAAGCTCCGTATCCGGAGCGCCGCCGTGTCCCGGCTCCATGCCGTTCTCTATACCGAAAACGGCGAGCACTTCGTCCAGGATATGGAGAGCACCAACGGCACGTTCCTCAACGGCCGCAAGATCAAATGCTCGAAGGTCACCCCCGGCGACAAGGTGACGATCGCAAATGTCGACATTGCGATCGAACCACCGGCATCCCCGCTGGATGACGCCAGCGCCCCCCTCGATCTCGCCGTCAGCTTCGACCGCCCCACAAGCAGCGAGCAGACGGTGGTCATCAAGGACCCGACGAAGGAGCTCTTTCTGGGTGGCCAAACGCAGACGGAGAGCCCCGAGGACTCGTCGAGATCGCACCGCGCGCTCCAGGTGCTCTACCGGGCTGACAAGGTTCTCAGAGACATCGGGGACTTCAAACAGCTGCTCGAGGATCTCATCGATATGATCATGGAGGTGATCCCCGCTTCCCGGGGATACATATTCCTCATGAATCGCGATACCGACATGCCGGTACCGTACGTACGAAGGGCCCCGGACCCCGTGTGCGATGACACGGAAATCGTGGTCAGCAACACGATTCTACAGACGGCGGTCAAGCAGAGAGAGTCGCTGATCTCGAACGACGCTCTCATCGATGAGCGCTTTACCCACTCGCGCAGCGTTGCCAACGCCAACGTGCGCAGCGCCATCTGCGCCCCTCTGTTGAACCGCAACAAGGTCCTGGGTGTCATCTATCTGGACTCCACCGATCAGTCGCACCTCTTCACAAAGGATGATCTATCGTTGCTGTCGGCAATGGCACTCAAGGCAGGGATCGCCCTCGACAATGCCCGTCTTTACGACGACATGAGAAACCTCTTCTTCAACACCGTCGAGACTCTGGTCCGGGCCATACAGGCGAGGGACCGGTATACGAGCGGACACTCGTCGCGGGTCAGCCGGTACTGTCTCATGATTGCTGAGAAACTCAACCTGGGCACACAGGACAAACATCATCTCTACCTCACGGCGATGCTCCACGACATCGGCAAGATTGGGATTCCGGACAGCCTGCTCAACCGGCCGGGCAAGCTGTCGGATGATGAAATGGAGAAGGTGAGGGAACACGTCACCGTCGGCGCATCCATGCTGATGGCGATCGGACAGATGCATCCGATCGTGCCGTTTATCCGTCACCACCACGAGGCCTTTGACGGATCGGGCTACCCCGATGGTTTGAAGGGTGATCAGATCCCGTTGATTTCCCGGATCGTGGCGGTGGCCGATACGTTCGACGCCATGACGACGGATCGGCCGTACCGCAAGGCAAAGAGCAAATCGGACGCCATAAAGGAACTCAAACGCTTCGCGGGTGCCTCGTTCGACCCCGCAGTCGTCGAGGCGTTCTTCGAGAGCCTCGGCAAGCAGCAGCCCACTGTCGAGGTCGAATCGCAACCGGCAAAGACAGAGGAATCCGGGATTACTACTTGAGGTACAACTCAGCCACGGAAACGACGCTGCCGCCACCGTGAATACTATCGAACGTCAGGCGGATCTTCTTCGCACCCTTGACGCCGTCATCGAGACGGATCATCTGCTTGGCCGCCCTGGGTTCGAGTTCAAACTCCTGCACCTTCTTGCCGTCCGCGTAGAGAGTGCACCGACTGGGCTGATCGCTGTGCCACGTGTGTAACACCAGAATGTCCTGCCCAATGCCAAACGGTGCCGTCAACTCCAGAAAGATCTCCCCCCCACTGTCCGACGAGGACCGCCACGCCGTGGACGTATCGCTGTCAAAGCACCGCCACAGGCCGTACTCGTCGCCGAGCGGTTCGGAGCTCACGCCATTCAGCGCGACCCAGTCGGAACGATCCGCGGCGGTCATGGAAAACGACTCGCCCTGAAGATATTCCAGTGTTTCTCCGTCTTTCAACGACACCCGCATATCCCACAAACCATCGTCATTGAGTTCGACCTTGGCCACGACCTCGGGAACCGACTTGTCGAAGTACCAATGCCACGAAGGCGCCACACCGAGGCCCGTCTTTTTCATGTATAGGATTCCGCCCGACTTCTTGCCCTTCTTGTCCGTGTAGACGAGGACCCGACCCTTCTTTCCCAACTCCTGCGTGGGAAACTCCCGGTACTCTCTGGTGACATAACCGGCGCCCTCGATCATCGCGGTGACTTCCTGGATCTCCTCCTCGGGCGACACACGATTCAGAGCCTGTTGAGCGATTCGCTCGAGCGTACCGGCGGATTTGCGATCGGCATCCTTATCCGAATCGCCGCACGAGGCGACGAGAAGCGTGGTCAGAGAACAGGCAACAATACAAGACACTAGAGGTTTTCTGAGTTTCATTACCATCCTTCCCTTTCTTTGAATCCGTTGACACATTATGCGTAAATCCATGCCCCATGTCAAGATAGAGGTGTCCCCGGCGGTCTGGGCGTCTGCGTCCTAAAAGCAAACCTCCGGGACAGATCCGTCCCGGAGGTTCGTCCTCCCCCCCATAATGACAGTCCCCGACAACGATCAGGGGATCACGATGACGTCTTTGGTCCCGTCGTCGAACACAAAGACGACGGTGTTCAGGAAGATACTGTGGCCGACCACGGTTAGGTCGTCCGGATCGCCCTCAAAGCCCCAAAGGAAGTTGCTCTGCGTGCCCGGGCCCAGACCGGCCGCCGGCTGGTCGACAAACGGAAACACCCTGACGTCCTTCTGCCACGACCCGTAACGGTCCACTCCGTTCGGTGGATCGTTGACGCCGAGGCGCACGGGCCCCACGACGGCTTTGTATAGCACGAGTATCTTGTCCGGCGGGATGGCGACGCCTACGGGATTGTTGAACATCCTGGCCGAGGGGTCCACCACGTAGACCTCGTCGTTGACATCCCACGCACACGAACCGATCCCGATGTCGAGCCCGACGGCCTGGAAGTAGGCGGCTCCGCCGGTGCCGATCCCCAGAACCGCGGCTCCCGATGTTCGGATCTTGTCCGCCCGGGTTGCTCCCATGACGCCACCACCACCCCAATCGGCGGCATCGTTTCCGGTATCGTGGCCCACGACGATGACATCGAATATGCTCAGATCGTTCAACATGCCTCCGATCACGGTGTAGGGCAGGATAATTGCGGCGCTCTGCTGCGTGTAGTTGCCGTAGGAATCGATCATCGCTTTGAATTTGCCGGCGGATTCGAGATCACTTGAGGCACCGTCACCCATGATGTAGGCGATCGTCTGGACTTTCAACGGCTCGTCGCTCGAGTCCTCGAGGCGAAGGCCCTCGTGTCTCACCGTCACGACATCCGAGAAGGCGGTCGCCGGCGGGATCACGCGGACCTGTAACCGGGTTGGAGAAACATCGGTTATCGTACACATTTGACCGAATACGGATGCCTGCACGCTGGGATGATGGAGATCGGCGCCGTAGATGTCGAGCTGGTACTCGACGCCACGCAGAACCTCCTGTGGCGAGATGCTGGACACCACCGGTGCACCGCTCACGTGAATCTGCGTCGTGCTCCACTCACTTTTTGCGTAGGTGTTGCGCGCGCCCACACGAATATAGTAGTTGCCGGCCTCCAGCGAATCCGTTACCGAGGTGTCCGCGACAAATGCTTGACGCGTGATCGGCGAAAAATCAGGGGAGGAACTCACCTGAATGTGGTAATCGCTCGACCCCAGGATCGGCGGCCACGACACTTCGAACCTCTCGCCATCCCACAGTCCCGGCCAAAGCGGCGGGTTGAGCAGCGGTCTAACCGAAATCGCACCCATTTCGAACGGCGCCGCATGGATGCTCACCTGTGTGGGCCGATCGGGCACGACATCGACGTTCTCATCCACTCCGAAGTACACCAGAGAACCGGCCGCGTAGAGCTTGACCGCCACACGTTTGTTTTCCTCCGCGATGACGGTGAGGTTTAGCGACACGGTATCCTGGGACGGCGGTATTGCGATGCCCGTTCCGACCTCCGGGGCATCCCCGGTGCCGGGGGGATAGACACTGACGTAGATCGAATCGGCGACTCCGAGTGCCTGCTGAAGGGGTTCGGGGGTCTTGCCGTCGCCTTCGATGTCATCTCCCGCACTGCGGACCAGGGTCAGGCTGACCCTTCCCTGCGTGGCATCGGGAGAGTCAATCAACGAGCATCCGCACAGTAGCAATCCCAAGACGCCAATTGCCGTGAGTATTCTCGATGTCATGTCGTTGTCCTCCGTCAAATTTATGGCACGTCGACTTCGATGACGACCGTGCCGGTGGCTCTTGCCGGTGGCGCATCCTCGTCGCCCCCCGACCCTGCCGCCCCGGCAACAACGATCAGAACCGCCGCCATCGTGGCGTAAAACCACCATTTCTTGTAGAGCGGCTTGCCCGTCTTTTCCACGACCTCCGCACCCGTTGCAGCGGCCACCGAGGGCTCCGTCTCCGGAACCGATCGGATGATCATCGACGCATATTCCGCTTTGGCCTCATCGTATGCCGCGATGATGAGCGGCTGGAAGACACTGGGATCGGGCCCCTTGTAAGACGGGTCCATCTCGAACAGCTTGAGATACTGGTCTTTTCCGTTATCGACCGTCCCGGAGAAGATCAATGATGCGGCGAGATACTCCCGAGCTTCGATAATCTGCGACTGGCTGAGATCGTCCCGGTCTAGAAACGCCCGTAGCTCGGTAATGGCCCTTTCATAGTCGCCGCGGAAGTAGTATTTGTATTCGATCTTCTTCAAAACATCGGCCGCAGTGTTCGCATAGGCTGCCGATGGCAAAAAACAAGTGAGCTGAAACGTAATAAAGCACACGAACACGAAGGATGAGAGTATTTTCACCGACGTGTTGCGAAGTAGTGACTGCATGACGTTACCTCCGAGTTCTTTGCGCTCGGTGATGGGAATCACTCTAATCATCTGCTGCCTCGTAGCTGACCGAGGGGTCTCCCCCGACCTCGTACTCGACCACCGTGTTTTCGTCTTCCTTCACCGTGATATGGAACTCACGCGAGTCTTCGCCTCTGAACATTTTGCACGACACGGTGTATCGACCGACGGGTATGACGACACCGGTAAAAGGCGGCTGTTCCTCGAATTTCTTTCCATCGAGGTAAAACTCCCCAACACCGCCCAGAAAATAGACCGACAACTGCCCGTATGCCGGCTTTGGCGGTGGCGTCGCCTTTGGTTTTGGCTTGGACATTGGCTTGACCTGTATGACAACGGTCTCCGTGGCGTTGGCGACACCATCGGTCCCCTTGACACCGACGCGATGTGTTCCGGCTTGCGAGGCCGAGGGTGTCCATCGGATGCGGTCCTTGTCGAGCTTCATTCCATCCGGTCCGCCCTCGAGCGCGAAGAAGACCGGTTGGCCGATTTGACTGGCCGCCTGCAGCTTGATGTCGACCGGTTTCCCGACGACCGTGGATCGTTTCGCCGGTTTCTCGAACGAGAGTTCCACCGGCTTGTCGACAACCTGAACCAGCGTCCGTGCCGTACCAACCTGACCGCCGTCTTCAACAAAGAACTCGATTGCGTGTTCGCCCGCCTGTTCGTAGCCAACCGTCCACTTGAAATCACCGGCTGGTGACAAGTCGGCGCCGGCGGGCAGGTTCTCTCCGCGGACGAGCACCGAATCGCCGGCAGCCCCAGTCACGGTCAGGCTGAATTCGATCGTCTCGCCTTCGGTGACAGTCAAACGTGACGGCGATGACAACACGGGAGCGCCATCGTCCCCGTTTTCGAGCCGATTCCACATCCACCATCCACCGAGCACGAGACCCGTCAACAGAACCACAGTGACGGCGCCGGTGAACCACGGCCAGAACATCGAGGCCTTGCTCCTGCCGGGTTGCGGGCGGCGCCTCTTCTCTTTTTTGCTGTTTGTCTTGCGCCGAGTCACGCTGGCCGAGCCCCGGCCGCCCGCCGCTTCGATCGTGACGGTCGGATCACCCTGGCCGCGCTCCGACATGATTCTTGCGAGGTGCTTGCGCGCGCGCTCGTTGGAGGGATCGAGGTAGAGAATACGTTTGAACTCCTGCATCGCCTCCGTCAGGTGCGTGTTACCCTTTTGCATGTAGTAGGTACCCTGTGACAGACACCGGGCGATCATCTTGTCATTGAACGCCCTTGCGTAACCGGCCGGGTCCTCTATGTACTTTTGTAGCCGGCGTCGATCCCTCTTGATCTCGAAGGTTTCCATGGCCTCTTCTAGATCCGAGATCACTTCGTTGATATCCTGGTAACGTTTGGAGGTGTTCTTCTCGAGCATCCTGCCCACAATCGTCTCGAAGTCGGGCCGTATAAGGGGATTGTCGTGAGACAAGGGTGGCACATCGTACGTCTGGATCTTCTCGATCACCTCCGAGTACGAGCTTCCCTCGAACGGGCGCTTGCGGCAGAGCATCTCGAACGCGACGACGCCCAGCGAGAAGATATCGCTCTGCGTGCCCACGGCGTCGCCGGCCGCCTGCTCGGGCGACATGTACGCGGGTGTACCGAGGACCTGGCCCGGCTGTGTCACGACGGTCATCGTGTCCGATTTCTTGGCGAGCCCAAAGTCCGCAATCTTGATCCCACCCTGATTTGTGTAGATGATGTTTGCCGGTTTGATATCGCGGTGCACGATACCTTTTGCATGCGCAGCTTCGAGTCCAAGGCAAACATCGAGCAGAACGGCAACCGCGATGTCCAGCGGGATGGCTGCGTCGCCCTTGAGCAGATCGGCGAGCGTTGCGCCTTCGTAGAACTCCATCACGATGTAGTAACAGTCATCCGCCCCGCCAAAGTCGACGACGTTGACGATGTTTTCGTGCTGCACTTGTGCTGCGGATTTGGCCTCACGTTGGAAGCGATCGATGAAACTCGTATCGCTCGCCAGATACGGAAACAGGACTTTGATCGCGACGACTTTGTCGATGGAGATCTTTCGCGCCCGGTACACGGCCGCCATGCCGCCGACAGCGATCTGCTCGAAGGAGTCGTAACCGTCTATTTTGATTTCCATTGCCATTTGCAAAACCGTGCGCGCATGGCTGCCCGCACACCTGACGCGGCAGCCCCAAGTGGTGTGTTGACCATAGGTTGCCAACCCATTCCCCTCGCAAAGGTGGCTACATGCAATATTCAAGCCACCGGTCGAACCTCCGTATCTAGTTGTGAGATAGGGATATGGAATGACAAGGCGCAAAGTGCCTTTGGGAATCCGGCGACCCAATCCGCGCCCGACGAGACTTTTTGCTTGAGCAATCGGGACGCGCGTTGGTATAACTTCCCGAACCACCCCACACTGCGCACGCTTGTGTGTCTGGAAGGAGCATCCGTTGAAACTCGTCCCAATCCTGTCAGCGATCCTGCTGCTGATCTTCTGCTCATCGTCCCACGCCCAGGTGTTCTACCAGTACACCGACGCGACGACCGTCGAACCCGGTCATTTTGACGTGGGAACGTATATGTCGGGGGGCGAGGACTTGTTTCGATTGGGTGGTTTCGGCCGGCTGGGGATCGCGCGCTACTGGGACGTGGGTTTCGAGGTTCTGGTCGAAAACTTCAGCGGCGACTGGAGAGGGGGCGCCGGTGGAGATTTGAGATACCAGCTTCTGCCTACAACCTCAAAGCTCCCCTTTGACCTCTCCGCCGATGTGGGTTTTGGATTTTCTTCCGGTTCCAACATCAAGATCTACAACGCACCGCTTGGTGTGATCATCAGCAGCCCGCTAAAGACGGATGGCGGCACCGTGATCAAACCGTTTCTCGGCGTCTACGCGGTGTTCGTGCGGACAAAGACCACGCCCGCGGGGTTGCCCGACGTCACCAAAAACGACGTCGAGGCGATGCTTCGTGGGGGTGCGAGCGTTGGTCTGACAGAGAACCTGGAGATCTTCGGCACACTGCAACTGGGCCCGCAAGACCTTGCCTCGCTCGGAATAAACTATCGTCTGTAATGGTTATTAAACGATCTTGACGATCTGCACGCTGATGTTGTCTTTGCCGCCGTTCGCGTTCGCCAGATCAACCAGCGCCTGACAGGCTTCTGCCGGCTCATGAGCACCGACGATGCGCTTGATCTCTTCGTCCGGCACCATCGATGTCAGACCATCCGAGCACAACAGAAACACATCACCATCGGCAATCGCGTAGGGCGTCGAAGGAAAATCCGGCGCGAGATCCTGGTGGGTCCCAAGGGAACGTGTAATGACATTTCGCTTGGGGTGATGCTGGGCGTCCTCTCTCGACAGGATACCCGACCGGACCATCTCGCCAACAAGCGAATGATCCTCGGTCAGCTGAAACAGGTCGCCGTTGCGAAGCACATACGCTCTCGAGTCACCGACATGGGCAAAAAATGCCTCCGTCCCGCGGACGACCATCGTCGTGCAGGTGGTACCCATACCGAAGAGGTCGGCATCGCTCGTGGCTTTCTGGAAGATCCTCTTGTTGGCCTCGACAAAACACTCGCCGAGAATCGCGGTGGGGCCCGGCCCATCCACTGTATAGTAAAGGGAGACAACGGCTTCCACGGCGAGCTTGCTGGCGATCTCTCCCCCGCGGTGTCCACCCATACCGTCGGCGACGACGAAGATCGTCCCCCTCTCGGCCAGCTGCTTCTCGTCGTCGGGCTGATGGCGCCCGACGGAATCCTCGTTCTTCATGCGAACCTGGCCGATGTCGCTCAATGATGCAAACTCTAGTTTCACAAAACCTCTCTAGACAAGCCCAGTCCCACGTCACTCTATCGTTTCGCTGATCCCCCAGTCAAGCGATTTGCACCACTCCAATCGCCCGTTTCTATATCCGGGCTCAAAATGTGTCGAAAAATTGTTGCGAACTGGAAATCTGGCATATTTTACGCAAAAGACACGCCTGGAGTGGTTTCATTCAACCCATTAGGTCACGTCGGGCGCTCGAAAACGGGCAAAACGACAGACATCCCTGGAAAAGCGTCAACGAATCCTGACGCCTGATGTTCGTCAAGGAGAGCTGAAATGTCGAAGAAAATGGACAACGAATGGGCAAAGACGTTCGAGAGTTACCGTGAACTCGTGCAGCGGCGGACTCAGCTCGAGGACATGTTAGGAAAAGCCGAGGCGGAGAAGACTTCCGTCAAAGCGGACATCTACGACCGAGTCTGCAAAGACTATCAAAGCGCCCTCGACGAGGTGTCCAGGGATCTGAGCCCACTCCAGACCAAGATCGAAGATTCACGGCGGAGATGGCTGACGGAATTCGAAGAAATCGAACGCGGGGTGCGGGCAGTCGAGGAGAAGCTCGAGGAGGCCGAGTTTCGTCATAAGGTCGGCGAATACGACGAGCACAGGTACTCGGGGCTCGAGAGCCCGCTAAAGAAGAAGCTCGAGGATTTGTCAGAGACACGCAGCGACCTGAAAGCCAGACTCGACGAGTTCGATGCACTCACCAACGATATGTCCATCGACGAGAGCGCCCCGACCGAAGTCGCTTCGGACGCAGGGGGCGAACACGAGCAGTTTGAGCCGCTGGATGTGGATGCCACCGAGTCGGTGACGCAACCGGCGGCGCAGCACGCGTGGTTGTCCGACGCCGCCAACAAGACCGAGAAGGAACCCGCTGCGGAGAAAAGCCGGACGGACGATGACGAGCTGATCGACCTGAGGGAATGGCCCCGCGAGTTCCGGGACGACAACACGGACAGACGGAGCCGGGCAGACACGCAAAGGGAGGAGCCCACCGTTGCCACCGAGGATGGCGACGCCTTCTCCGATCTTGCGGATCCGCTTGTTCAAACGACCGAGGATGATCAAACGGCCGATGAGGGCGACAGAGAGGAAATCCCGGCCGCGTTTCCGATACTCATCATCACGAAGGGGCCCGGCGCCGGCAAGAAGCTGCCGCTCGTCCCAATGACCATGACACTGGGGCGTGAACACGACAACAATATCGAGCTAAAGGACGAGGACGTTGCCCGATATCACGCACGGATCTCTTACAAGAGCGGGTCGTATCTTCTGCAAGACCTGGAAAGCTCGTCCGGCACCTGGTTGAACGACGAGAAGATCACCGAAGCGACGCTCCAACACGGGGACAAGCTGAGGGTTGGCGCAACCGAAATGATGGTCGATTTCGAGTAGGCTAGACTTTTTCGATCGACTCCGTCGCGACCCACCCCGACATACCTCCCGGCAGCGCGATCTTTGTCCACCCGGCACGACGGTCACTGATCGTGACCATTGTGCCTTCGTGCACTTTGAACTGAAGAGTCGCGTCGCCCGTCGGGCTACTGAACACCGCGACTTCCTCCGCGAGGACAACACCTTCGCTTCGGTCTACGGCCAGCTTCCGGTACGAGGATATTCCCGATGTGGCCAGCAGTATGGCCGCGATCCCGATGGCGACGAGCAGATCCTGCGCGAGTGTCAACCCAATCAGACGGCCGGGTGACAGGATCGATATTCTGCGGTAGGCGGCGGCAATGATCCGCGTATTTCTGAAAACAAAGACAATCGTGAGGAGACACAGCAGGATGTAGGATGCCGATGCAAACACCAGCATCTCCGGCGTACTCAGATTGTTGTGGAGCCAGATAAGCCCTTTGACGAGACGATTCTGCTGTTTGACGAACTGTTTGTCGCGTAGCTGCGACCTCACCAGCCCCAGATTCTCCTTTGTTTCATCGCTTCTGGGCTGGATACGCAGTGCCCGTACATAGAAGAGCACCGCGTGGCCAAGCTCGTTGTTCTTGTAGTAGGCGTTGCCGAGGTTGTAGTAGAGGTCCCCGTTCACCACACCGGCGTCGGTGAGCCGCCGGTACGCCTCGACGGCTGCGAGATAGTCCCCCGCCTCATAGGATGTGTTGCCTGCCCGAAACACCTCGGCCGGATCGTCCACCACGCTCTGGGCGGCCGCCCACACCGCACCGGCAACGAGAACCCAGGGGATTATTCCCCACATCAGAACGCGTGCTCGACGTCTCATCACCAGTACCTCTTCTCGAGCGTATCGATCGCTTCAGCAGCCCGGATTCGGGTCTGCTGCGCCTGGTCCGCCGAACTCGACGCCGCCGAATATTGAGCACCATCACAGGCAGTGAGAACCGAACGCACCTGTGCCACATGCTCGTCGTGCACGCCTCTTTTCCGAAGGAAGTCGTTGATGTCGTCGATCGTCATTCCCGATGGTGATTTGTCCATTTTGTCCGCCAGATATCCCCGGATGGCAGAGGAAATCGTCGTAAACGTTTCCTCCGTTCTGCCGTCACGAAGAAGTCCGTCGGCCTGTCGAAGCCTCTTGCGCGCGTCCTGGGCAGCTCGCTGCGCTCTGTAGAGCGGCGTATCGTTTATCCAGCGCCGCCGGCGCCTCTCGACGACCAGCGACATGACAACGGCCAGTAACGGCACGACGTGAAGCGCCGCAACCACACCGCCGCGGTACGCGCTGGTGCCGCCGATCGATATCTCGGACGGGACGGGGCGGACAAAGTGAATGTCTCTCCCGAGAACCTCGATGTCCTCACCCGATCCCGTGAATACAACCTGACGTCCCCGCTCCGTTGTCGCCGGCTTCACACTCATCTGAACCGGGGCAGACTGGATGGTCTTGTATTCCCTGACGGACGGGTCGAAGTACGATATCTGAACGGGTGGGATTACTGTTGCCCCCTCGACCTGCGGAATCAAGACGAACTCTATTCGCTTTCGTCCCGATACCACGTACTCGTTCTTGAACAGCTCGGAGGTCGCGCCGGATTCATACACCTTGAATCCCGACATCTGGGGAATCTCCGGCGCCGCCATCGTCTTGAAATTTCCCCTACCGGCAATCTCGAGCGTGACGTTCACCGGGTCGCCCACCTCGACGACCTGCTTGTCCGTTCGGAGCGATACGGTCATCTCGCTTCCAACAAGCCCCGAGAAGTTTGCGGGTTTGCCTCCATGCGGCAGAGAGAGGACGGTTATCGGTATCTCGTGCGTGGTAAGTGTCTTTGGTTTGCCAAATCCAAAGTTGCGCATCCGGCGGTTGAAGAAATCATCGAGGTTGCGCCTGCCGAAATCGTTGAGCACGACCTCGACCCGCGCGGCGCCGATCTTGTACTCGCCGGGCACCGTGGGGAACAACCCGCGCCTGATCTCGTTGACGAGGTATTTTACCTCATCGATCATCTTGTAGTAGTTACGCTGCGGCGGCAGATCCTCGACCCAGAATCCCTCGGAGCTTGGCGGCGAAAACTCGGGGCTCCTCAGAAGATCGGCGCGGCCATCGGTGTAGAACCCGAGCGTCCAGGTCACCTGCTCGTTGACATAGACGGTGTCTCGATCGACCCACGCCCGAATAAAGATCGGGGACTCGGCGGCTTCCTCTTGCGGGTCAGCGTCCATGGTCGGAGGTGTCAGCCGTGAGGCCGACTTGACAACCTCCAGCACAACGGGCTCGGCTGTGTACGTGTTGCCGCCCGTCTCGAAACGGATCGGCTCTATCGAGTAACGCCCCTCCTTGTGGGCCACGACTACGTAGTTGAATTGAAGAGACGACGTGGCCCTGCCGTTGACGATACTGAAGCTCTGCGAGGACCCTGCCTGGTAGAACGTGATCTCGTCCAGAGTCGGCAACTGGGGCTGGGAGGACTTGCGGAACTTGCCCTTCACCGTCACGACGAGCGTGGCCTCGCCCCCTACCGGAATCACCGCCGGCTCGACGGTCACCGAGATCGTGACGTCGGCGAGCGCGGGTTGGGCAACTAGCCACAGCACCATAACCCCCGCGCATGCAACCAGTGATAGTCTCTTAACGGGTATCACCAGTCCTTGCCTTTCGATGAACGTTGCATGGCCGCCTTGCGCTTGGCCTTCTGCAGTTCCTTCTCCTGTTCCTCCAGAAGCCTAAGAATACGCAGCGCGTCTTCCCGGGTCAATCGGATGCTCTCGACTTTCTGCGGCTTCGCCATGGACGAATCGGGCTCGGCAGGCGGGTTCACCTGCGACGAATCGGGTTGTTGCGAATTCTGCTGCTGGTCTTGCTGGTCCTCGTTCTCATTCTGCTGCTGTTGTTGCTGATTCGGGTCGCCCTCCCCGTCCTGCGGCTCCCCATCCTGTTGCTGCTGTTGCTGCCGTTGCTCCTGTTGTTGTTGGTCCCGGAGTTTGAGGGCCAACTCCAGGTTGAACCTGGCGTCTTTGTCATCGGGCAGATACTGCAGCGACAGGACATAGGACTCGATCGCCTCATCGATCTTGCCCATCTTCAGCAGCGTGTTGCCCCTGTTGTACAGCATCTGGCCGGTCTGGAGGCTGTCATCGGAGAGACTCTCGTGGTATCTGCCCAATGCCTCCGGGTAACGCTCGAGCATGTGCAGCGCGTTGCCCTGGTTGTACAGCACTCCTTCCGAACGTTTGATGCGGCGTGTGGTATCGCCGATCGCCTCACGGTAGAGTATCAGGGCCTTCTCGTAGTCCCCCGAATCGTAGTACTGATTGCCCGACTCGACACGATCACGATCGATGCCTTTCGCCGACACCGGTAAGGCGGATGTCAGAACGACAAAAAGCGCTACCACACCGGTCACGCCGGTATGGAGGATCTCCCGTTTCATTCTCATCAATCCCCTGCGTGTAATAACCGCCTCGAAACCAAGAAGGAGAAAGGCGAGCGCCAGAAACAACGGAAAGCGCTCCGTTTTTCTCTCGACGAACTCGCCCTCGATAGTCTTCCGTTCCAGACCGGATATCTCCCGATAGAGCACCTTGAGCTCGAGCCCCTGTCTCGTGGCCGGCAGATACTCGGCGCCCGTGATCTGTGCAATCTGTCTCAGCGTCGTCTCGTCGAGGCGGGTCAGAACCGTTTCGCCCGACCTGTCCTTCTTATACCCTTCCACACCACCGCCCGTTCCCCGCAGTGGGATCAGCTCTCCGGACGGGTCGCCGATGCCGATCGTATAGATCCGTATGTCCTCCTCGGCCGCCTTGCGGGCAGTCTTGACGGGGTTTCCATCGTGGCTTTCGCCGTCGGTGACGAGGACGATCACGCGATCGCTCTCACCCGACTCCGGAAAAAGCGCCATCGCGGTTTCGATGGCCTTGTCGACTGCCGTCCCCTGTTTGGACACGATATCGACGTCCGCGGTCTGCACGAACATAAGAGCGGCATCGTAATCGACGGTCAGCGGACAGAGCACAAACGCATCGCCGGCGAACGCCACCATTCCGACGCGATCACCTTTGAGTCCCCCAATGAAGTCCACGATCTCCTGCTTGGCCCGCTCGAGACGATTCGGTTTCATGTCCTCTGCCAGCATGCTCAGCGATGTATCGAGCGCGATCACCAAATCGATTCCCTCCCGCTCGATCTTGACCAGTTGCCGTCCAAACTGCGGCCGGGCGATCGCGAGTATCAAGAGCGCAACTCCAAGTGTTTTCAGCGTGGTCTTCAGCATGTTCTTTCGCCAGCTTCTGCCCGGCGCCAGCCGATCGCTCATCCCGATCCCCGCGAAACGAGCGAGTTCCGTTTGCCGCTGCTTCGCGCCATAGACAAAAAGCATCACGAGAAGCGGCAGTAGAAATAGCGCTTTCAAGTATTGTGGCTGGCCAAATTCCATAACAAAATCACCGGTTATCCGTATGGGGGGCTCGCTCGCCTTGTGTGGCACTCGCTATTCGGCCGCATCACGGTATTTCCCTCAGCCATAGTTCGCCGAGCAGGAGCTGGACGAGGAGCAACGCGAGCGCGGGAGCGACAAACAGCGAGAACTTGTCCGTGTAGCTGACAAAAGACTGTGTCTCGACAATTGTCTTCTCGAGTTCATCGATTCTTTCGTAGATCTTCATGAGTTCTTCTGTATCCGTCGCCCGGAAATACTCGCCTTCGGTCAGCTGTGCGATCTGCTGGAGCGTTTCCTCGTCGAGCTTCATCTCCATCGGCACGAGTCTGCGACCGAACACCGGATCGTCGACTGGCACGGGGACTGGGCCGCGCGTGCCGACACCAATCGTATACACCTTGATGTCGAGCGACTTCGCCACCTCTGCCGCCGTTATCGGCGAGATGAGACCCATGTTGTTTCGCCCATCCGTGAGCAGCACGACGATGCGGCTCTTCGCCTCGCTGTCCTTCAGGCGGTTGCACGCCGTCGCCAGCGCGACTCCAACCGCCGTACCGTCTTCGAGCATGCCAAAATCCACATGGTCCACGAGCTCGGTCAAGATCGCGTGGTCGAGGGTTAACGGACATTGTGTGATCGCCTGTGCCGCGAACACGACGAGCCCGATCCGATCCGCGCTCCGCTTTGCGACAAAGTCTGTGATCACTTGTTTTGCCACATGGAGGCGGTTGCGCGGTTTGAAGTCCTGCGCCTGCATGCTGCTGCTTGTATCGAGGAGCAGCATGATATCGACGCCCTCGCTTTTGACCGTGCTTTCCGACCGGCCGGTCTGGGGACGGGCCATCCCGAATACGATCAGGATCAAAACGAGCGTACGCAGTGCCAGCTTCGCATGCCGTTTCCAAGGGGAAGCTTCGAGACCGGCGGCCTGGATGACATCGAGCGACGAGTACGCGATGCTTCGCTCCCGTTTCCTCTTGCGCAGAGAGAAATAGAACAGCGGTATCAAAAACGAAAGCAGCAGAAACGCTTGCGGTATGGCAAATCGAAACATGTTTCCTCACGCACCCCCCGCCGCTGCCATCGGCCGTGGCGTTGTTTGGACGACGATCTGCCTCGCCGTTTGCATCGCCCGCTTGCCCACAAAGGCTTCCGGTTTGTACTTCGCAAACTTGACCAGATCGGCCTCGCGAAGCAGCGATTCGAGGTCGTCCACTCGCACGCGGCGGCCGTCGAGCTCATAAAGAATCTCGTCCGTTGTGCGGTCCATGGTTTGCACACCGTAACGTCTCTCGAGATACTGACGGACGACGTCGATCACGAGTGTGTAATACTTCTTGTGTCGCCCATCTTCCAGCAGGTTCATGCTCTCGATTTCGCCTAGTGTCTTGAGGGCGACGTAGTCCGCCGGCAACTCGGGCTTCGGCGCCTCGACAACGGGTTTTCTCTTGCGCCGACGCAGCCACAGCCAGAGCGCGATCGCGGCCAGAAGCACCAGACCACCGACCAGAAAGTGAATGAGGTAGCTTGCAGGGGCTTCCCATTGCGGTTTGAGCGGCTGGGGCCCGCTTTCCGCGGTTGTCAACTGCCGAATGGGGATATCGATTTCGTCCGAGAACGCGATCAGCGTGTCGCCCGCTGGGAGCAAGAAGAGGAACGGCGCCGGTGGGAGTTGTGCGCTTTCCAGACCCATCGGCAGCACCACGAGATCGGCTTGCTTGATTCTGACACCTGCATCCGAGCGGTCGCGCCATTGAACGGAGACAAGACGGCAGTTGCCCGTATCGAACTTCTCCGGGGGCAGGAGCGTCAGGGATTCCGGGAAGGTAGCTGCGTAACTGACATAGAGCCTCTGACCGACGGTCACCGAGTCCGCCGCGGTCCATGTCTCGACCCGGACGGCCCGGGCGACGTCGTCCCCGGTTGCTGCCGTGACGGTCACGAGGAAAAGACCGAACGCTATGGCAAAAGCTAGACCTCGCATCGCTTCCCCTCTACATTCGTTTTGCCCGTGCCCGAAAGAACACGCTGAGGGGTTTTGTGTAGTCCTCATCCGTGTCGATATTGATGCTATCGACGCCGTGTCGGTCGAACGTCTCTTTGAGCCGTTGATCCGTCTCGCCGAGCAGCCGGTTGAAGCGCTCCCGGGACTGCTTGCTCCCGAGATCGATGGTCCGTTCCTCACCGGTTTCCTGGTCCCACAACCGCACGAGCCTCCCCCGCCCGAGATCCTCCTCACGCTCGTCTCTGATCTTGATCGCCACGACGTCGAACCGGCTCGCCGCTGCAGATAGCGGCTTCGTGAAGTCTCCGGATACGAAATCGCTCAACACAAAGACGATCGCCCGTCTCTTCATCACCCTGAGGAGATAATCGAGTGCGCAGGCAATGTCGGTACCCTTTCCCGTGGGTTTGTAGAAAAGCAGGTTGCGGATCACGTGGAGGACGTGCCGCCGGCCTTTGTCCGGCGGAATGTACTGCTCCACCTGATCCGAGAAGATGATCGCCCCAACCTTGTCGTTGTTCTGAATCGCGCTGAAGGCGAGCAGCGCGCAGATCTCGGCCGCGGTGTCGATCTTTGTCCGGTAGCGGGTGCCAAAGCGTCCGGAGGCGCTTACATCGAGCAGAAAGAGCACCACGAGTTCCCGCTCCTCGACGAACCGCTTGATGTACGGCGTCCCCATCCGGGCGGTGACGTTCCAGTCGATCGACCGCACATCGTCACCCGGCTGGTACTCGCGTACCTCGTCGAACTCCATCCCCTGACCCTTGAAGACGCTGTGGTACTCGCCGGAGAAGAGGTCGTTCACCATCCGTTTGGTAAATATCTCGATTCTCCGGACCTTCTTGAAGATCTCGGTGAGATCGCGTTCTTCGTCCTGCATCAGGGGACCTCGACGGCGTCGAAGATCTGTCGAATGATCTCTTCCGAATCGATCTCTTCTGCCTCGGCTTCATAGGTCACGATCACGCGGTGTCGCAGGACATCCGCGCTCACCGCTTTGACATCCTCGGGTGTCACGTAACCCCGTCCGCGGAGAAATGCGTGGGCCTTTGAGGTCTGAGTGAGGAATATCGTGGCGCGCGGTGAGCCGCCGTAGGCGATCAGATGCTTGATCGGCAGTTTGTAGCGCTCCGGATCCCTCGTGGCGAAAACGATATCGAGTATGTATTCCTTGATCTTCTCATCCATGTAGATGCCGCGGATGAGTTCCTGCGCTTTCTTCAGCTGCTCGGGCTCGATCACCGGACCGATGTCGGGCAGACCCTCGACCGTCACCCGTTCCATGATCATCTTCTCTTCTTCCCGCTGCGGATACGTGATCCGGACCTTCATCATGAAACGATCCACCTGAGCCTCGGGAAGCGGATAGGTTCCCTCTTGCTCGATCGGGTTCTGGGTCGCCATCACGAGAAATGGAAAACCAAGCGGGTAGGTCTGATCGCCGATGGTCACCTGCCGTTCCTGCATGCACTCGAGCAGCGCGCTCTGCACCTTGGCGGGCGCACGGTTGATCTCGTCGGCCAGGATGAGATTCGAAAAGATCGGCCCCCGCTTTGCGGTAAAGCTATGATCGCGGGGATCGTAGACTTGTGTCCCGATAATGTCCGCGGGCAACAGGTCCGGTGTGAATTGAATCCGTTGGAACGACGTTTTGATCGCCTTGGCCAGAGTGCTCACCGACAGCGTCTTCGCGAGTCCCGGGACGCCCTCGATCAGAACGTGCCCATCACACAAGAGACCAATCAGCAACCGATCGATCAGATACCGCTGCCCAACGATGACACGCTGGATCGCCTTCTGCAGATCGGAGACAAACCGGCTCTCGCGCTCGACCTGCTCGTTGATGGCTTGAACCTCGTAGTCCATCCGTAACCTCCGTGGATCGTTTTTCTCCGATATTACCTATCTTAAACAAGGGTGCATTCTGGATAGTTCCGCGTGACGGTGATCGTCAAGAGCCTCCCCGGTTGCCAATTCACTCCCAATCCTCTAGAATCCGGAACACCGGGTCGGGCCTGCCGACCCCGTTTGTTTGACCGGGATCTCGTCACCTCGGTTGGTATCACAGGAAGGGCCATACGGCGGAGGGTGTAACCCACCATTTGAGTTAATGTTAAACGATTCGGACAATAAGTCAAGTCAGGCGACCGGCAACTCGCCGGGGTCCCGCACGGGCGCCACCCTGCCCACGTATCTCTGGCTCGGTGTGGCCGTTCTCGCGGCTGGGGAAATCCTGATGATCATGAGGGTGTCCCTTGTCACGCAATGGTTTACGCCGATCATGTGGACGGGGTACATCCTCATCGTCGACGCGCTGATCCGCCGGCGCAAGGGGACCTCGCTCCTGTCCGACTACCCCCGCGAGTTTCTGATTCTTGCCGTGATCTCGATCGGCAGCTGGACGATCTTCGAGGGCTACAATGTGCTCCTCAAGAACTGGATCTACATCGGGCTGCCCGACAACATGGTCGTACGTTATATCGGCTATGCGTGGGCGTTTGCCACGATATCTCCCGTGATGTTCCTGACGTACGAGCTTCTGGACGTCACCTTGCCCGGGGAGAACCCCACCCGCGGCTCCCGTCTCAATAGCGGGGTCTTCTGGAGTTTCGTCGTCTTTGGGCTCGCGTGTCTGGTCGTACCGCTCATCTGGCCATCCACCTGGATGACACCGCTCGTCTGGATCGGATTTGCGTTCTTACTCGATCCGATAAACGGCCGCATGGGGGAACGATCGTTTCTGTCCGAGTTCTTTACCGGGCGTTACCGGTCGATGCTCCTCATGTTCCTCGCGGGGTTCATCTGCGGAATTTTCTGGGAGTTCTGGAATTACTGGGCGACGACCAAATGGGAGTACTACGTGCCGTACGTCGGACACATCAAGTTCTTTGAGATGCCCGTGCTGGGTTTTCTCGGGTTTATGCCGTTTGCCGTCGAGTCGTATGCGATCTACATCTTTGTGCGACGCTTCCTCCCGATCAAGAGACCGGTGAAATACCTTGGATAAGCTGGCCGTGTTCGAGAGTCTCATGCGCCGCGCCAGGGGTTTTATCCTGGATTTCGACGGCTTTCTGGCGGACAGCGAGAAATATCACTATCTCTCGTACAACGAGGTCTTTGCCCGCTACGGCCATACGATCGACGAAACCGAGTACTACAAATACTGGACCTCCCTCGGTCACGGCGCGAAGGGCGAGATCGAACGGCACAACCTCGATGTCGACCCACTCAAGATTCGCGAGGAGAAGATACCGATCTTCTCGCGTTACTGCAGGGACGGGAGTATAAAGTTATTCCCCGAGGCAAAGGAGTTTCTTGCCTGTCTCACCGCTACCGGCAAGACCCTGGCGATCGCGAGCGGATCGTTTGCACCTGACATCCGGGCGGTCCTCGAGAATGCCGGTGTCGATGATTGTTTCGAGGCGATCCTGGGCAGCGATACGATACCCGCGGTCAAACCGGCACCGGATGTTTTCTTGAAGGCGCTCGACGTGATCGGTCTGGAGGCGGCCGACTGTGTCGTGTTCGAGGATGCGGAAAAAGGAATGTTCGCCGCGATCGAGGCGGCAATCCCCGTTGTCATTGTCCTGACGGAACAGACAAAGGGGTTTGATTTCAGCCGCGCGGATCTCGTCGCCGCCTCGCTGGCCGAGCTGGTCTACCTCGCGAGAGCCGTGTTGTGACGCCGTTGCGGTGAGGGTATGCGAAAAAAAGCTCTTATCCTGATACTAGTGACGATCACGCTCATGATCGTCATAATCTGGTTCCCCAGGCGTTCCGAAGGACCTCGAGCGGTATTTCTGATCGTGGTCGACACTCTCCGTCCCGACCGTCTCTCATGCTACGGTTACCAGGACAACAAGACGCCGAGTATCGATCGCCTAGCCAGATCCGGCACGGTGTTCAAGAACGCTCAGGCGTCGTCCAGCTGGACGACGCCCAGCGTCGCGTCAATCCTCACATCGCAATTACCCTCCCAACTAGGGCTTGTCGAAACACCCGCTGACTCGCCCTTGGAATGGCGTGAACCGCGCGCCCAGCTTTCGCACACCATCCCGCGCACCGCGCGAACGCTTCCAGCGTTACTCGCGGAGGAGGGATTTCACGCTGCAGCGTTCATTAACCAACCGCTGCTCGTCGCCGAAGAGGGTTTCACACAGGGCTTTGAGGAATGGTTCATCCCGCTGGGTTCCGAAGGGATTCGCCGGCACGATCGCGAGACGGTCATGTCCACCTTCCCAGGGAGTTCCACGTGGAAGAACCAAGCGGGTGTTGACTCCAAGCTCGTAGACATCTTCGAGGAATGGTTGAACCAGCACTCCGGCGAGAGGATCTTCGCGTGGCTTCATCTTCTCTCTCCCCACACACCATACAATCCCCCGAGGCAATACCGGATACGCGGATCGCGTGATCCATCGGTGCTCTACGACGCCGAGGTTCGGCACATCGATGCGATGATGGGCCGTGTCCTTCGGGCGATCGAGTCCTCGGTGGGCTGGGATAATTCCGTGGTTGTTTTCACGTCCGATCACGGCGAGGAGTTCGGGGAACGCGGGATGAACGGACACGGTCACAGCCTGCATCGAGAACTGATTTGGGTACCACTGATCATCGCGGGGACCCCGTTCCCCCGCGGTGAAACCGTAAGCGCCTATGTGAGGACCACCGACATCATGCCGACACTGTTGGAACTCGTGGGTGCACCTTCACTCGCGTCAGATGGAGTCGCGGGCACCAGCCTTTTACCGCTTCTCGACACGGACCGAGACGACAGGATCGTTTACTCAGAGGGGGTGTCACACGGCAGCACGAAACGCACGCTGATCCAGGGCGGATACAAGTTGATGTACGATGAGAAAGGACCCCAGTACCGACTGTACGACGTCCGGTCAGACCCGACGGAGCTGCGCGACTTGGCGGATGAGCAACCGAAACGGACAACGGATATGCGCAAGACACTCCAGGAAATGTACAAGCGGTTCGAGGCCGACCGTTACGCGCGGCTACAAACCGTCACCGATTCGCCTGAAAACAGCGATGGTGCTGACACCGGCGTTCAACTTCTCATTGAGCACGACAAGGTTCTGGTCATCAAACACCGAGGTTGGAAAGGCAACACCTGGCGATACCGTCTGCCGGAGTATTTGAGTTCGTCTCAACCGAACCAAAGTTACTTTCGTCCCAACCCAGCGACGGGCAAGAAGGGGGGGGCGATCGTTTTGTCGGGCAGCGTCTACGAACGCGGAGCACAATCGGCTCATGGCTCCTATCGAATTGTCGCGACGGCGCATCGAGACGTCGTTGACCTCGAGGCGCAAGTCACCAATGTTGGGTCCAAGACCTGGGATCCCACTGCCACACTGTGTTTCCAAAACATCTCTGCTCTCGATTTTTGTGATTTTGAAGGCAGCCGCACCTGGATTATGGTCGGTGGAACCTTCATGCCCGTCGCCATGACATCACACGGACAGTTGAGCAACGATTCATTGTCATTGCATCACGCCCACTTGCTCAGGCAGCGAGACTTCGATCGGATATCTGAAAATATCCGCCACTATTTTGATGGTTCAGAGATAGTGTCCAGCTCACTCATCGTGCGTTCGGCCAAGGATGGCCGGCGTCATGTCGCCGTCGCGTGGGAAGATTCGAGACACGTCAGCTACAATCTCAACCAGAGTTTCAACTGCATCCATTCCGAACCCCGGTTTGACATACTGAATCCCAGAAAATCACAAACGATTCGAGGAAGGATTTACTTCGTCGAGGGATCGCTGGATGATGTGTACCAGCGGTTCGAGAACGACTTCCCCAAACTCGGGTTTGGCAACCGCTCCCGGTGACGAAACAAAGACGCCGCTCTAAGAGATCGCCTGCAGGCACGTCCTTCTAAAATCGCAGGAGCCGCAAACCACACCCGGCGCGGCGTGATACTGGCCGGAGTCAATTGCCTCCTCCAGCTGCCCGGCGGCTGACTCGATCATCCCCAGCGCCTCTTCCGAAACATCAACGTCCGTCATTTTCGACTCGCGTTGGAGATACGCGACCGCGCCCTGCGTGACAGGTGTGTCGTTCAGACGGTTGAGTATCCATGCGTAGAATTGAACCTGATACGGGTACTCCTCACGTGCGGTGCCGACCTTGTAGTCGATGACAGACAAGCCTTCGCCCGTTCGGTCGACGCGATCGACAATCCCGTGCAACACGAGGCGCCCCACCCGGGCCTGCACGGGCCACTCGCGTTTGTAGACCTCACGGCCGTTCCACGGCATCTTGTTTCGGAATGCTGTTACGAGTTCAAACGCCGCATCAACCGTTCTCTTTCGTGCCGCGCCGGACAGCTTGTACCGGCCGCCCAACCCATCGAGCAGACGCCGCGCCGATGCATCGGTGACCTCTTCATCTTCGAGCCACTCGTAGAGAAACCGGTGGACGAAACCGCCGAAGTCCGCCGGCGACATCCCTTTTGGTGTCACCTGTGCGAGTTCCGATGCGGCCACTTCATCATCCGCGGCGATGTCGTCGCGCGGTGTCAGGAGATCGTCCTGAATGCCCGCGACATAGCGATAGTAGTACTGCAGCGGACAGGCGCTGAAGGCGTGCAACGCCCTCCAGCTGACAAACTGCAGGCCCTGCGGAACGGGTGCCGCCACGCAGCGTGCCTCCTCGATGCGTTCGCGACCGGCTTCCCACTCATCGACCAAAGCCGCGAGATCAACCGATTGCTCCGTCTCATCGCGAATAGAGCTCGGCGGGTCGATATGCGGGGTTGTTCTCCACACGACGTGTGGGATACCGCTGCCGTCCAGCCCACGAAGCACCGCCGCGAAAAAACTCTCCTTCTTGCCTTGCTCTCCGTTCGGGAATGGCGAGCTGAGAAAAAGATAGTCCTCGGCCCTTGTCATGGCCACATATAGAAGGCACCGTTCCTCTTGCTCGTGGTCCTCATCGGCCCTGACGGTTGCATCGGTATGTTCCATGCCACGATTCCAGTCTTTGCCCTGCGACAGAAACAGTCCTTCACCCTCGGCCAGTAGAAAGCCATCCGACGGTGTCTTTCCTATCTTGATTGCAGGCACCGCCACGGCGGGAAACTCGAGGCCCTTGGCCGAATGCTGCGTCATGATCACCACGCGGCCCCTGGGGACATAGGGCGCATAGTCTTCGCCGAACTGCTTGCTCTCGAGCAGTGCGTCAAGAGCCTCGAGGAAAGCGGCGAGGTTGGCCTCGTTTCGTTGAACGAGTTGTTCGACGAGTTCGAGAATGCGTTTCGAGACCGAATCGATCGCCCGCAGGTCGGCGCCCTCGGAAAACATGTGATAGAAGAACTGTGTATACTCGAGCGCTCCCGTGATAAAAGCGGCGAGATCCAGCTCTGCCCGCCTGTGACCAAGATCCTCCAACGCATCACGCAGCGATGCCAGGAGGCTGCGCGCATCGGGGTCCGACACCTTCTCGAGGTTCTCGCCCAACAGCGTCCACCACAAATCAAATGATTCGGGACGGTCTCGAAAAAGTTCGTAAAGTGACCGGTCGGAGAGCGCCAGCGGCATGGATTCCAGCACACTAAGAAACGCCCTTGCGTCACCCGGATGGATCAAAAGGGTGAGCAGATCCTTGAGAAGGGCGAGGACCTGTTCGTCGAGTTTGCTCACACCGCCCAGAATCGCGTACGGAATCCCAAGCCGCTGCAGCTCACCCTCGTATTGGGGAAGACCGTGATACGACGTGGAGTATCTCAGCAGAATCGCTATATCGCCAAAATCGAGCTTTGGCGAGTTGCGATCGTAGTACTCCAGCGCCTCGACACCGGTCGGTGTGTGTCCGGTTATTGCGAGAATCCACGCGCCAAGCGCCTTCGCCTCTTCCTGCGGCGACTTCTCCGAGCCATCCTCCGGGTGAAAGACACAGATGGGCGCATCGGTTTTGCCACGATGTGCGGTAAGGTGGATCTCCTTGGCCTGACTCTTGAAGTAGGGGTCTTCGATGAGAACGTGATACGCGATATCGAGAATGCTTTGTCTCGATCGGTAGTTCTTGCTAAGAATCCGTTTTTCCCCAGTGAACTCCCGGATGTTCTCTACTCGCGCGTCCCGCCAGCGATAGATGGACTGCTTCTCGTCTCCCACAACGGTGACGTGGGGGAAACCCTCGCCGGCAAGCAGTTCCAACAGCTCGTTCTGCGCCTCGCTCGTGTCCTGGAATTCGTCGACAAGAATATGCACAAAATGCTCCGAGTAACGCCTGCGCAACCGCTTGTTTCTGCCGAGCTCGTTGACGACAATCCGTATCATGTCGGAGAAATCGATCAGCATGCGCGAACGCATCTCGGCTTCATACGCCTGCCATACGGCGACAACCGTATCGACGTAGCGTTTGTACGCATCGGTATCGTCCGGTCGGACGGTATCGCGCAGCGACTGCGGTGTCCATCGAGCCCCCCGCGCATTCTTGACGATCTTCATGCATCTCTCGAAGTAAGAACCCAACTTGCCGGGGAGGGGAATGTCATCGGCGTAGAGACCCGGCATCCCCACGATCGTCCCGGATTTGAACTGTCGCTCCAGACCGCGCCAGATCCGCATACGGTCCACCTCGGAGGCCACCCCGATATCGGGGTCGATCCCAAACGATGCGGCGTTCTCTTTGATCACACGAAACGCGAACTGGTGGAAGTTCATGATCCATGCGCCATAGAGCTCCCGCAGGATGCGTCTGTCGCCTTTCTTGACAACTTCCTCAAAGACACGACCGTGCATCTCCGCCGCCGCTTTCTTGGTAAACGTCAGGGCCAGCAGATTGTCGGGGCTGATCCCGTCTTCGAAGACGAACTTGAGATATCGGTCAACAAGGACACGTGTCTTGCCCGTGCCGGCGCCTGCAAGCGTCTTGACCGTCGCATCAATCGGCTCCTGGACAATTCTTCTTTGCTTGGGATTGAGTGTCAATCTGCCCTCCGTCCGCAGATCCGCTCGAACATACAGCGGCATTTTGACATGTCGTCGGCGGTCTCAAAGCGCGACCGTTCCGAGAAAATCTCGACGGTATGTTCCACAGCGCGATCCATGATCTCCTTCACTTCGCTTTCGAGCAGGTGTGAAACCCTCTTGGATGCTTCGGGCACGTCTTCCCCATCACGGCAGATGTGTATCGTAACGAAGATGGCTTCCTTATCCGCTGACTTGACGAGGTATCTGAATGCAACCGGCATCTCACCGGTGTTGTCGCGGTAGGCCCACACATAGATCGGCATCTGCCAATCGGCCTTGTCGGGGTTCTCCAAAGCCTCCAGCACATATTTACGCACGGTCTTACCCGTTCTGGGCATCTTGCCCGTCTTGAAATCCAGAATCGAGCTGCCCTTGGCCGTCTGTTCCACACGATCGATCCAAGTTGTGAATTCCCATCCACCGTATGTAAGTGGGAATTTCTTTTCGACGCCCACTACTCTGTAGTCATCCGACTCACTCGCGTCAACGGAGAGCGCTTCCCGAATCATTCGTGCGAGGTGAAACCGCAGCGAAGTATCGAGCAGTGACCCCGGTTCTACGGGATGTTCTCCTTTCTCAGGTACATCCTCGATAGCGTCTCGGATCGTCTCCTCGACGGTTGTTTCGTCGGCGCCGTCGTGCAGCTTCCGCTTACTCGGAAATCTTCTGGCAAGCTGTGCGATCACCACGTGAAACAGGGTGCCGACGAGAGCCGGATCTGTGGGCTCCTGTTTGACACCCAGTATCCTTTCATAGAAGAACTGCCGCGGGCACTTCAGATAGCGCTCTAGAGAGGACTTGCTCAACGGAAACTTCTTGATGGCGAACTCACCGGGTTCCGGACGATCCAGATTCCACAACCTGCCAAACGGGCTCAAATCCGCCAGGCGATCCGCTATCTCCGGCATCCGGCGCTCATTGACCCATGCTCTGGCGAAGCGAATCTGCGGCGGTGTGGTCTCCCTGCCCGATGTTTCGGTGTGAATCTCCAGCGGCAGGTTCTCGCGAAGTATGGTCGCCGGCGCGGGGAGCGACTGGCCGGCGAACTCCTTCGGGGCGGTGATACACAGCGTCCCGCGAGCCCGCGTGAGGCTGTGGTAGAGAAGATGGTATTCGTCACGGAGATGCTCTTCGGGTGTCCGCGCCCCGTACACGCGAACGTGCAGATTCGGGAGTGTGCTGTCGAGGAGATCCTGGAGCGCCGTTGTTGGAATGATCGTCTCGCGGCGCATTGGTGACGGGAAAAGAAGCTCGGAGCATCCCATAACGATAACGGAATGAAAAAAGCGACCCTTGACCTCGCGGCACGAATACAAACCGACCTCGGAGGCAGACGGCATCGGGCTGGCCGATCCCGTCCTGAACAGATCGCTCGCGCGAATAAAGCCGCGTATGCTCGGATCGTGGTTCGTGGCCTTCGTAGCAGCCATGTACTCTGCCCATTGGTCTGTCAGCTTCGAAAGAAACGCGAAGACGGCGTCGTCCCCCGTGTCCTGATGATAACGCGCACAGGACGGCCGGAGCCATTCCGTCACCAGATGGGCCATCACCGCTTGCGGCTCTGCGGGGAGCCGGACCGCGGCCAGAGCGCGCGAAAAGTCCTTCGCCTTGCGCGCGGGATCGGCGGCACGAGATCCGCGCAACTCCTCGAATTGCGGCTGGAAATATTCGTAGAAAGGCGATGTCACGAGCGCCTGCGATGCAACCGTGTTCGTCGGCGACTGGATCAGTGTGAGCAGCGAGTAGACGAAATCGCGAAAGACCTCATCTTTTGGCCGCCCAGTATTGATGGGAATACCCCGTTGGGCAAACGCCGCGCGCAGCACGACTTCATAACGGGTCTTGTCGTTCGTCAAGACTGCGATCTCGTTCGGGCTCAGCCCCCTGTTTGTGATCATGTCGTGCACGCGGGCAGCCACATAGTAGATCTCCTCGACCTCGTTACGGGTCACCCGCATTTCTACCTTGCCGCCGCCGTACTTCTCCTGGCCGTCGACCGGGGGTCCCAAACCCGAATGATCCTCAACCCGGTCCACAG
>CBDVBZ010000025.1:0-31367 GCA_965372355.1 uncultured bacterium
CGCCCACGATCACGATGAGGATCGAGATGACCAGGGCGAACTTGGGCCGTTCGATAAAGACGCGGCTAAACATCCGTGGATTGTCCCTTGAGAAAACCTGTCGCACCATCCGTCCGAGTTGGAGCGGACCCACGCCAGGTGAAAATCTATTTCTGGGCGGCCTGCTCCTGCATGACCTTGAACTGCTCGGGGGTCAGCGGAGTCACCGGCATCCCGGGCCGCGCGAAAACCAATCCATTGACGATGATGGTCTCGGTGCCCTCCAGGCCGTCCCTGATATGGATCAGACCCTCTTCCTGGGATGCGCCTGGCGTCACGTACTTCTGCTCGACGATATTGTTTTCGCCGACCACCAGAACGTACTTGCCTCCCAGGTCCGTGCCGATCGCCACCTCGGGCACCTGGACGGCGTCGGGGATTTCCTTTCCAGTCATCTTTACACGTACAAACAACCCCGGGAAGATCTGCAGTTTTTCGTTGGGCAGGACCACCCGCAATTCGATCGTGCCGGTGGTTGCGTCCACTTCGTTGTCGATGTAGTCGACCTCTCCGGTGTGGGGAAAGCCCGATTCATTGGAGAGGGCCACCTGGGCTTCATAGTAATCGTTTCTGCCGGCTTCATGGGCCACATCCTTGACGCGGCTCGCCAGGTAATTCAGGATCAACGTCTCGGGAGCGTGGAAGTATACATAGATGGGCTGTTGCAGGTTGACCCTGGTCAATAGCGTGGGTCCGTCCTGGCCGACCAGGTTCCCGGCGTCCACGAGCCGGCGGCTCACCAACCCGTTGATAGGCGAGACGACATCCGTATAGCTCAAATTAAGTTCCGCCTCGGCCAGGTTGGCCTTGGCCAGACTGACCGCGGCGATGGCCATGTCCCGGTCGGCCCGTGCCCGGTCCACATCCATCTCGCTAACCGCCCGGTTCTTGCTGGCCTTCTCCACACGCTTGAGTTCCGTCTCCGCGCGCAGGAGATCGGCCTCCGCCGAAGCCTGGCCGGCATCGGCGGCATCGCGCAGGGCCTTGTACCTGGTTTTTTCGATGGTGAAAAGCAGATCACCCTTCTTGACATTGGAGCTGGGTTCGAAATTCACCGTTTCCAGGATGCCCGCCACGCGGGCCACCACGTCCGCGGATTCGACGGCCCGGCTGAATCCCGTGAAGATCGCGTATTCACGCACCGTGGAAATCGTCGGTTTGCCCACCGTCACCGGCGGGGCCTGCCGCGCAGGAGGCTCCCCGGCTCCGCAGCCGACCAGGCTCAGCGCCAGAACCACGAATCCGCCCAGCAGCGGGAATCGCCCGGCGGCAGTATTCCCACCCAGTGCTCCCGTCCGTTCATCCTTTCTGGAATTAACCTGATGCTTCATCGGTCGACCTCTCCTCCCTGGGTGGGTTGATCAGCGGATCCTTCAGCGCCGCTTTCATGGGCGGCCACGGCTTTTTCTTTAACGGTTAGGTCGGGATCGGGATCGTCCAGCGACCACCCTCCGCCCAGAGCTCGGTTCAGGTTGATGATATTGGTGAAAACCTGTCCTCTGGAGGACGCAAACAAATCCTGCTGCTCGAACAGAACCCGTTGGGCGTCCAGATAACTCTGGAAATCGATCAATCCTTCGACGTACTGGATTTGGACCAACTCAACGGACTGTTGCGAGGCTTCGACCGCGATCTGCAGCAGATCTCTGCGGATTTCTTCCTGTTTGAGTCCCACCAGTGCATTTTCCACTTCGGCCAGGGCGTTCAAGACCGTCTTTTCGTAAGCCGCCAGAAGCTGTGTGGTTTTTGCTTCTTCGGCCTTGATCTGACCGCGGATCTTGCCCCCGGTAAACAGTGCCCATTTCACACCGGGAACCAGGGACCACCCGAAGTGGCCGCTCTTGCCCAGGTCACCAAACTGGCTGGCCTGGAGGGTCATGGCCCCACCGAGGGAAAAGCTGGGATACAGGTCGGCGGTGGCCACTCCGATGAGAGCCGTCTGGGAGGCCAGTTCCCGCTCGCTTCGTCTGACATCAGGCCGGCGGCGGAGCAATTCCGCCGGCAGGGACACGACCAGGTCGGTGTCCGGACGGGGGATTTCCCGGTATTCTGCCACCATCTCATCCAGCGAACCGGGGGGCTGTCCCAGCAGGATGGCCAGTCGGTTGAGCGCGATCTCAAGTTGGGTTGCCAGCAGAGGAATGGCGGCTTCGGTATTGGCCAGGTTGGACCGCGCTCGGGTCACGTCCAGGAGCGACGTCAGGCCCGCGTCCTCCCGGGCGATGACGATATCCATCGTCTCCCGCTGACTTGCAACGTTGCCCTGGGCGAATACGAGACGTAATTGCGTGGTCCGCACATCGGTATAGGTTGCGGCGACCTCTGCCTGGAGGGAAACCATCACGTCACGGTAATCCTCGATCGAGGCCTGGACCCGCGCACCGGTTGCTTCACGTGTACGACGGACGCGGCCGAAGACATCGATCTCCCAGCTCGCGCCCAGCCCGAGGTTCCAGATGTTACTAAAATTGCCGCCCTCCTGACCGGCCAGAGACCCCAAGGGGGTGTTTTCGCCGATTTCGGTCCGGGTGAACGATCCATCGAATCCCATCTGGGGATAATAGTCACCACCGGCGATCTGGTGATAGGCCCGCGCCTCGCGGATCCTGCCGACGGCCTGGGCCGCATCCAGATTGGCCACCTGGGCCCTGACGATCAAGGTGTCCAGCAGGGTGTCCCCGAAGGCGGTCCACCATTCCTTGAGAACGGAGCTGGAGTCGGCGATGTCCGCGGCCGCCGCGTTCTGCCAAGCGTCGGGCACGGTCTCGAATTCCGGAAGTTTATAATCCGGTCCCACCGTGCACCCCGCCAGCAGGAGCAGCATTCCGCAAAAGACCCCCGGAATGATCCTGGGGTTCCGACGTTGGTAATTTTGGGTTGTCATGGTGATGATCATTCTCTCGGCGAGAAGAAAAAACGCACAGCTTTTATCCAACCGTATTTGCGCTCTCCGAAAATTCCGTGGCGGTGAGCGAAGTGGTACTCCCAACAATGTCCCTTCCGCGGCAAGTCTATCAGGAAATACCCACAACCTCAAGAAACAGGTTGGCTTTACGGATAGGAAGTTCGAACGCTATTCGTATCTCATGGGCGGAATGAAGTTCTGGGGCTCGAAGGGCGGAACAAAACCGCTGGACCCATACACGAGTTTGGTATTTTTTGCCTCTTCATTTCCACAGATGAAATTGGTTCGTCAATTCTCGTGGAGATTATCGGAGGGACCCATTGAGCTGTTTTCGTCGTCCTATGACCGCCAACACGAGCAGAACAACCGTGACCACAACATAGTCGATGGGTGGAGTTCTTTGCTGAAGTCATTACACGCATTGTGTTGATATGACTGGCAAAGATACCTGTCGCGTATGTTTGGAAAAACAACGGATCGAAGATCGCGTAGGGGAAAACCAAACCAGAACGTCCTTCATGGTCTTGCGTAGCAGGGTCAGGCCTTCTTCGATCTTCCTAACCTCACATCCACTTTTGGGCTTCTCGGGTCATGACGCGCCGAAACCGTGGTGACCACCCGCGCGCCGAAGCATGGAGGGAGAGAAAGCCCGTGGGCGAGCACAATCCCTCACTCTGTGCCGAGCCTTCACAAAACGCGCCAGCGGGTGTATATTTTTGTCACACTCGGCCCTGTTTGCAGCCATCTGTGATCACTGTAACCTGCTGTGATTACATAGATTGCGGGTGATTTCCAATCGAGGCACGTCGCTTGCGTCACACGGCGGTATGAGATACCGATTCAATAAACCGAAAGCCCGAGCGGTCCTTCTGGTCACCGCCATCCTCATTGGCGGCCTGGTGGGCGCAGGTGTGCTGTTGCCCGGGAACGCTGCCGCGGTGCCTCAGATCTCCGACGGCCCCGTCACCGTCCGGCAGAGGACCCTTCGTCTCGAGTCGATCGAGATCACCGGCAACAAACACACCCGACAACAGATCATCGAGGCCTACCTCGGCTTGAGCCCGGGTGATCCCGTCGATGTCGATATCCTTGACGGCGCCCGCGAACGGCTCGTCGCGACAGACTTCTTCGACTCCGTGGAGTTCTCCACACGACCGGGTTCGGCGCGCGGCAGCGTTGTGCTTCTCATCGAGGTCGATGAACGCGGCTTTCCGTCTTTCGAAACAGGGTTTGGCTACGATGACCTCTATGGTTGGTTTCTGACACTGCTGGGGTTGCGGTTCGACAACATGATTGGTCCGGAGTCGCGTTTGGAGCTTGGGTGGCGGCTCGGTTACCGGATATCGGGCATCGATGTACAGTACAACCAGAGGTTCCGGCCGGCCGGCCGCTGGAGTATCGGAGCGACTGGGTGGGCGTACAACCAGCAGCAGCTCTTCTACAGCACATCCCCCGTACCGCCAAACCCCGTTGGCTCGAACGAATGGCAGGAGTTCAGACAGAGTGTGGAGCGCATCGGCGCCAATGTGTCCGGCGGTTACCGCATCACAAACACAACGAGTTTGACCTTTGGTCTCCGCGCGGAAGTCGTCGAGGCGGACAGCACGTTTCGACATCGTGAATCGGACACCGAGTTCGGCTTCAGCGATCTCCCCGCGAGCCTGCAAGGTAGCCTCGATCGGACGCACCTCAACGGGGTCTTCTTCAATCTCATTCGTGACACGAGAAGGAATGTGAACTACCCGCTCGGGGGATCGCTCGGCGTGCTCACGTTCCGGGCCAACACATCGGGTTTGGGCAGCGACCTCGATTACGTCAAGGGTGTTGTCGATTTGCGCAAGTTCATCCGTTTGGGCGGGCGAACGGTATGGGCGTCGCGCGCCCAGGTCGGGATGACCGAGCCGGAGGCGCCGTACTACGACCGTTTCTACCTCGGTGGTATGTACTCGATCCGGGGTTTTCGGGATCTGAGCCTGTCGCCGACCGATGGCCACCAGGCGTTCTGGTTTTACAGCGGTGAGCTGCGTTTTCCGCTGACGCTGTCGGGCAGCGGGCAGCCGCGTTTGACGGGGCTCGTTTTCTGGGATGTCGGCCAAGGCTGGCAATGGAATGAAAAAGGAGCGTTCGATGACGTTCAGTCCGGTGTGGGTTACGGCGTGCGTCTCAAACTCCCGTGGTTGGGTACGCTCGGGCTCGACGCGGGGGTACCGCTCACGGACGGGCGGACGGGTGACCCGTTTCGGGTACATCTGCTGCTGGGTCTCTCGTTCTAGGAAGATCGGACGGAATATCGCACGTGACCAAACGCCCCCTGATTCTGCTTCTCGCCCTCCTCGCCGGGGTGTGCCCGGCACAGGTGGTGGCGGAAGAACGCTCGACACGGCCCACCATCACCGGTGCAGAAATCTATGTGACAGATCAGCAGCTCGTCGGCGATATCTCGGCGAGAGGTCTATTTTCGGAACGTATCGTCGGTACCGTCCAGAGCGGACTGCCCGCCGTCGTCGAACTCGTCTTCAAACTGGCCGAAGGAAAGAACATTTCGGTCAACCACGGCATCATCGCCTGCGAACTCCGCTATGACGTGTGGGACGATCGTTATACGATTGCGTGGGCGGATTCGATACAGGTGTTTCCGACCTTTGATGAGATGAGTCACGCGATAGAGAACATGAAAGGTGTGTGGATCGGGGCACTGGAGATGACCAGACCCGACCGGGACCACACCGTCGAGTTCGAGCTTGCCATTTATCCAATGCGGAGCAAGGACAAACAGGATATCGAGGGCTTTGTCAGCGAGAGCGTGCGCGGTGGGACACAGGGTACACAGAGACGTCAGATGTTGAATCTCAACGAGCTCATCGAACATTTCTTCTCGCGCGACCGGGATGACGCGACACGAAGCAAGCGGTTTAGGACGGCGGTGTTTCAACCGGGCCACCTGCCCGTAAAGGAAACGGAGTAATCATGTCCATACGCACACGATTGATCACACTGTCGTTCGTTGTCGCGCTCCTGCCTGCCGTCCCCTTGACGATGCTCGTCAAGACGCTACTCGAAAAGAGCTTTGCCGTCGGTTTGAGCTCGACGGTCGATGATGCGCTACAGAGTGGTGTAAGTGTGTCGCGTGCGTACATCGCGCTCGCACAGGCGCGTTTCGAGTCCGATGTCGAGCGAATGATCGCCGTTCTCGAAGGTGGGGAAGCGGCAACCGATGAAGAAGACATCGCCCGCCGCATATCGGCACTGCTGCCCTGGCAAGCGGCGTCCGTGGATGGCTTTGTCCGGGCCGCACCCGACAGCGATGCGGTTGAAACACCGGCCATGCGGATCCTGCCGACGGATCTCCGTCCCTTTCTCCATGATCCGGCGTTTGTCGAGTTGTTGGGAGATATCGAGGCGGTGGCGCCGCAGCGCGGACCGCCGGATACCCGGGCCGCGTACTATGGTGTCAACACCCGCTCGTTTATGCTCGCCCATTGGAGAGATGTTCTTTTTTACGATCGGGTGGACCCTGCGTTTATCAAGAGCGCCGATCGTGTCGTGACGGGATTGCAGAGATTTGCCGGTCTTCGCCTGGCCCAGCAGAGCCTGAGCCAGAGCTTCTTTTACCCCTTTATTATTATCTACGGGATCATGCTCGTCATTTCGTTGGGGATCGCGCTTTTGATATCCGAGCGGATGTCGCAACCGATCCGGCGTCTGGCTGAGGCCACCGATGTTGTGGCCCGCGGTGACTGGTCGTATCGCCTCGACGTCAAGGCAAGCGGCGAGACACGACAGCTCGTGGACGCCTTCAACACCATGGTATCCCGGATCGACGAGCAGAGCCGCCGGCTTGTCGATGCCGAACGGATCGCGACGTGGCGCGAGATCGCCCGTTATCTGGCACACGAAATCAAGAATCCGTTGCTGCCGATCCGTCTGACCGCCCAGGAGTTGAGGGATCAGTACTCGGGTGGTGACGAACGATTCCAGAAGATTCTCGATGAGTCGACCCGTGTGATCGGGGATGAGGTCGAACATTTGACGCGTCTCGTCAAGGAATTCTCATCGTTTGCGCGTATGCCCGAGCTGAAGAAAACCCACGCGTCATTGCGTCACCTCATCGATGACATTGCGAAACTCTACCCGCAGGTTTATGTGGAGATCGACCACGGCGCATCCATCCCTGAGTTCTCGTTCGATGGTGATCAGATGCGTCGTGTGTTCGTAAATCTCTTCGATAATGTTGTCTCCGTCACCGGGGCGACGCCGACGGACGCTGCGGACATCGACAAGGCGGTCCGTGTGTTCATCTCGACGCAGCGCGCCGGCAACGAGGTCGCCATCGAATTCAAGGACAACGGTCCGGGAATGGCACCGGAGACGGCGGCAAAGGTTTTCGATCCGTATTTTACGACTCGCGGCGAGGGAACCGGTCTGGGTCTCGCCGTGGTAAAGAGCATTGTCGTCCAACACGGTGGATCGATCACCGTGCGCAGCGAACCGGACAAGGGTGCGACATTTCGAATCATCCTGCCCATAGAGGACGTCGATACGGAAATCAGCGACCAGGGCGCCGCTGGCGCCGATAACGCGAGGGGTGACTGATATGTCCGGGCGTGTGCTCATCGTCGACGACGAGAAAAATATCCGGCGGACGATCGCAATGATCCACGAGAACGCCGGCTGGCGGACCGATACGGCTGCGAGCGGTGACGAGGCAATAGCGAAGCTTGCCGAAGAGCCGGTGGATATCGTCTATCTGGATCTCATGATGCCCGAGCGGGATGGCATCGCCGTGCTGGGAGACATCAAGGAACGCTGGCCCGATCAGCTCGTTGTGATCCTTACGGGCAACGCCACGATCGAGAAGGCCGTCGAGGCGACGCGCCTCGGTGCGTTCGATTTCCTTGAGAAGGATTGCGGCAAGGAGAAAATCCTGCTCACATCGAAGAATGCGCTCGACTATCGCTCGCTGGCCCGTGAGAACCTCGAGCTTCGAAAACAAATCTCCGGGCGGCGCGAGTTTCTCGGCAAGAGCCGGGCGACCCAGGATGTCGTTCGACAGGTGGCCAGGGTGGCCCCGACGACCGCCCGTGTGTTGATCCTCGGCGAGTCGGGTACGGGCAAGGAGCTCATCGCTCAGGCGATCCACGATCGCAGCGAGCGAAAGGAACGGCCGTTTATCAAGGTCAACTGCGCGGCGATCCCCGAGGAGCTGATCGAGGCTGAGCTGTTTGGTAGCGTCAAGGGGGCGTTTACGGGCGCCGAGAAACGGGAGGGCAAGTTTCAGGCGGCGGACCGAGGGACGATTTTCCTCGATGAGGTTGGCGATATGAGCGTGCGCGTGCAGACCAAGGTGCTGCGCACGCTTCAGGAAGGCGAGATCGAAAGGGTCGGCAGCAACGACACCATCAAAGTCGACGTCCGCGTGATCGCGGCGACGAACAAGGATCTCACCGCGGAAGTCTCGGCCGGCCGGTTTCGTGAGGATCTCTATTTTCGGCTCAATGTCGTGCCGATCATGGTGCCGCCGCTTCGTGAGCGGTCGGATGACATCCCGCTTCTGGCCGAGGCGTTTCTCGATGAGTACTGCGAGCAAAACGGTCTGCCGCGGAAGTCGCTCGATGACGACGTGGTCGCGCTCTTGAAGCGTTACCCGTGGCCGGGCAACGTGCGTGAGCTCCGCAACCAGGTGGAGCGGATCGTGATCATGTCATCGGGGCGAACGGTGCGTGTCATGGATCTCAGCGCAGAGCTTCGGCAGGGGAGGGGGGTTGTAGGCCTTTCAGGGGGCACTACGGCGGCAGACGCACCGGCGGGAATAGCTGACGCAGCGCCGGCGGGAACGGCCGGTGGCGAAGTACCCGAGTTGGGACACCAGAGCCTCCAGGAGGCCAAGAGGGCGTTCGAGCGTGCACTCATCCGCCGGGCGCTGGACAAGCACAACTGGAACGTATCGCGTGCCGCCGAGGAACTCGGTCTCGAGCGGACGAACTTGCACAAGAAGATCAAACAGCTCGACCTGAACCGGAAGGAATCGTGAACGCGCGGCACGGACTGTGAATCGACGTCACGGTTCGCGGCCGCGTGACGGGTATCGGAAAAGACCGTTTAAGACACGCAATTAAATGAGTGACAAGTGATTAAGACATTCCCGGGACGTTTGGCACATTTGTTGGATACAGAGACAAGCGACGGACATTGACCACGGAAGAAACCGGGAGAAATATCATGCGACGACGACAAAAAGAGAATGCAGAAAGACCCTTCGCGGGTGGCGCGGAACGGATGCCCCTCAGAGGTTGTAGTGAGAGCGCGGAGCGTCCCGCGAGCACGGGTGGGGTGTTCGGCGACAGGACCCGCGAAGGACGCATCATCCAGCTGTTCATGATCGCTGGATTGATGCTCGTGATGGGTGTGTCTTCGGCGTTCGCGCACGACGTCCATCGTGACCGGGGGTTCTATCTCGGCGCCTCCATCGCGGGTGCGTCCAATCATGTTGATGAGGACCCGGGCGCCGCGTTTCAGCTCAAGGAAGACGGTGGCGGTTTGACACTCGAGGCGGGTTATAGCTTCAACCGGGTTTTCTCGCTCGAAGTTGTCCTCGCCGCCTACGGTTTTGAGACCAGTGATCCCAACATCGACGGCGGAATCGGCGCTCTCCAGTTGTTTGCCCACTACCAGTTCCGGCCGGGCAAGCAGTTTCGTCCCTTCGTCAAAGGGGGATTGGGAGGGTATGGCTTTCATCTGAAGCAGGACAACGTTTCCGCCAATATAAACGGTGGCGGTCTTGCGTTTGGTGGTGGGGTTGATTATTTTTTCACACGCCATTTTGCGATGGGCTTTGATCTGACCCACAACATCATCAACTACGATAAGCTGGAGTTCAATTTCGGTGGCAACACCGTCGGCACCGAAATCGACGAGGAAGGCGCGCTGACAACCATGGCACTGACATTCAACGTCTACTTCTGATCCTTTTGTGGATCCCACCTCGAGCCGAGTGCGCGGTGCGAATGCACCGCGCTTTTTTTCTATCCGTCCGGTACCCGCTGCTGCCCGCCGGGTGACGTGTGCCCCCGAGTGTGAAAAACCGTCAACACTGTGAGATTTCCGCACGGTTTGTGTGTTGACGGCTAACCTTGTAACCGCATAACTAACAAAAGGTTAAAGAAGTGGCGACTGGCACGCCGCGTGCAATAGCCCCTTGCGGAATGTTAAATTCAAGCCGTCTTGCACGAACAGGAGGTCTGACACGATGAAACGAATTGCAACCCTAATGACGCTGGCTCTCGTTGTCGGTTTTGTCTCGCTGAGTTTCACAGCGTGCTCCAACGACGAAGGCGCGTCCCCGCTCACCGTGGTCGATGGCCCGCCGGAGTTACCGAGCCCATCGACGATGTTGATGGATCTGTCGTTCTTTGGCATCGATGGCCTGCCGTCCGAGCAACAGAAGAGTGCGAGCACCCAAGCCATGGCAGCCGCCGGCGATCGCAGCAACTGGATCCAGGCGACTGTTCGTGCGGTGTTTGTTTTGCTTTCGTTCTACGATGCGATCGAGGAGCCATTCGCCGCGTTTGCAGTGGCGATTCATGCCGTGCCGCAGCCGCAGTCCGATGGTTCGTATCTTTGGACATACATCTTTGTCGACGACGGCATCGAGTACAGTATCTTTCTTTTTGGCAGGGTGGTAGGCGATCACATCGAGTGGCGGATGGAAGTCTCCAGCAACAACCCCGAGATGCCGCTCGACCACTTCGTGTGGTTCGATGGCGAGTCGATGAGGGATGACAGCTTTGGGTACTGGCAGTTCTACGAGCCGACCGCTGGGGCCGCGGTCGTCGCGAGCTCCAGTGGATCGGGGATGACCGGTGGGGTGCCGGTTATTCGGATCGACTGGGAGAACGGCGGGCCGAGGGCGGGCCGGCTGGTCGTGACCAACAATGAGGTCGGCGGCGACGGTGAGGGCGATGTGCTCGAGTTTCGTGAAACACCGTCAAAGAACACGATCGACTTCAACGACGCCGACACCGAGGACCACCACAACATTACATGGTATCGCGATGGCTCGGGGAGCATTACGGTGCCCGATTGGAACAGCGGTGAGAAGGCCTGCTGGGATACCGATCAGCGCAACACCGACTGTCCGTAACCGTCTTTTTCTGCCGGGCACACGAGCGGCCTTCCTTAGCGGGGAGGCCGCTTTCGTTCTAACTCGGCGAACGTCTGTCAACGGTTCATACCTGGCGGGTCTTCCACCGCCCTCGGCGAAACACAATCGCCCCGACGACACTCATCGTGGACTCGGCGAAACACAATCACCCCGACGACACTCATCGTGGACTCGGCGAAACACAATCGCAACAAACACGCTGCCTTCAGGTCAGCGTTACATCGCTTGTGCAGAGAGGTGTGGGGTTACATATACCCCAGAGACTTCAATCGCTCGAGGACCTTCTCATCGGTGGGCGTACCAAAGGGTTTGTCTACATAGCCGTTGAAGCGGTCGAGTTCGCGCTTTAGTCGCTTGACCTGCTCCGGCTCTGCCGAGAACAGGTTCACCTGCTCGAGCGGATCGGTCGCCAGGTTATAGAGCTCGTCTTTGCCCTCCAGCAGCGGCCGGTGAATATATTTCCACTCACCGTCCATGGCGCAATGCAGAAGTGCGTCATCCGGTCGTTGGTTTACCAACCCGGCGTTGAGATCGAATATATTGATCGCATCCGCATAGGCCACGCGCGGCGGCCCATCTGCCGTGCCGGTGACCAGTCCGGACATATCAAGACCATCGATGCCTGCAGGTATGTCGAGATCGAGGAGCTTGAGAATCGTTGGTGCGATATCAGTGGTTCGAACTAGATCATCGACGGTTGCTCCCCCCGGCCATCCCGGGACACGCACAATGAGAGGCAACTGGATCTGTTCCTGATAGAGGATGCGGTGATACCACCAACCGTGATCACCCAGTCCCTCGCCGTGGTCGGCGATGACAACGATGATCGTGTTCTCGTAGAGCCCCTGTTCCTGCAAGGAGCGGATCAGCCGTCCAAACTGCAAGTCCATATAGTGGACCTCGGCGCGATAAATCGCTCGCTTGAGCTCATCGTCGTCCATCTCCTGAGACACGAATTGCATGAGCAACGCGTCGGGCGGCATGAGCTCGGCGTCGTGCGGATCCCAGTAATGTACCCAGGCAAAAAACGGCTTCTCTGTTTGTCGAATCCACTCGATGGCTTCGTCGGTCGTTTCGTCGGATCGACGCTGGTTGAGATAGAGCGGCCACGACCAGAAGCCGTTGTCTTGCTCCGCGAACGACTGGTCGACCGGAACCTGCAGGCCCTCATCGAATGTGTCAAAACCTCTTTCGAAACCAAAGAACGACGACACGGTGAATGAGCTCAGAAACGCCCCTGTCTGCCACGACTTCTCCTTGAGGATCGTGGCGAGCGTCGGAACGGATTCTTCTAGATAATACCCGCTTTCCGCATAGATCACTCGTACACCGTGCCCGGGCGGATTGAGACCGGTCATGATCGAGGCGTGGGAGATTGGTGTCGCTCCCGACGTGGACATGGCCATGTCGAATTTGACACCGTCTCGCGCGAGCGCATCCAGATGGGGTGTGAGCTTGCCGCCGCCGTAGCACCCGAGGTGGTCTCTCCGCGTCGTGTCGAGCGTCACAAGCAGAAGGTTCAACTCGGCATCGCTCTTGCCGGGTCCGGCGCAACCGTTCACGCACAGCACAAGAACGAGAAGTGCGAGAATCGAGTACCTTCTCCAGTGGCGTGCGGCCGGGTTTACAATTGCATAGTGATCCATATCATCTGCTCCGATTGTCAAGACTATACATCGTGGGTCGGCGCGCTTCAAGACCGGTGCCGCACAACGGGTTCGCTCTCCCGCGATGGGCGGGCTGGGGCAGTCATCGGCCTTTTGGATCGTGAGGGTGTAAAGGAGCCTGTCCGGGCAAAAATGGCCAGTCAATCGCCCTGGCCAGAGCGATCAGCCTGTTGTAATGCTCCCGAAACTCCGGGTAGTTCAGCACCTTGATGTTGTCCTCGAATGTGAAGATGAACCATTCTCTCGATGGTCCCACGATGCTTTCCCCTGACATCTCGTCCACACGAAGTGTGACCGACACACCCTGGTTGTCCAGGCGATACGTCAGTGGGGCTCGTGACGACACCTGAAACGAATCTGCGCGCAGTAACGATTCCCAGATCACATACGGGTTCGTGGAACCGCCCGCGTAGAGTTTGCGATCGGCATTGAACAACGCGTAGAGCTGGCCGGTGGCGTGCCGGTAGCCCTGGAACTGCTCGACCGAGCTCTTGATGCGGAACGGGTTTGACGGGGGGTCGATCGAGGTTCCCTCGCTCGGACCCATCAGCACATTCGCAACGACCAAGAGCGTAAGCACCGACCACCGGACCGCGCGGCGGGAAAAGAGTGCTACCAGAACCAGAGCGACCAGGAACAGGAGCGCGCTGTACGCCGACATCATGTGCCGGGCACTGTTGCCCAGCTTGAAACCCCAGAAGAGAATCGGCGGTAGCGCCCAAACCAGCGCAAACACGAGTCGGCGCCATTGCTCTCGGCGCAATGCAAGGTACACGAGCGATGCGACGATCGCTGCGGTCAGTGCTCGACCGGCGGTCTGGATCAACACGGCGCGGTTGGAGGCGTCGGTGATCGAGATCCACGTAAAGGGAAACGTTCTGCTCCAGAGGTCGACGGTCTGTGTCAGACCGGTGGCCGATGGCGTAATCAGACGCGTGTAGATCAGGGTCGCGACAAAAGCGACAAAAGGGGTGACCAGCGCCACGAGCAGAGATCCGCGTTTGAGTTTGCCGAGACAGAACGCCGCGCCGAGATATGCGCCAAAGCAGAGGATGATGTCGGCCTTGAGCATCACCGCCAGGATACCCAGAACGATCGCCGCAGCGTAGTAGGGGAGCGCACGAGTCTCGGAGTGAAGCGCCTGGACGTAGAACAACAGAGACGATACGAAAAACACGTAGGCTGGCAGATGCGGCATGCCGTATAGGGCGCCGGCCCAGAACGCCGGTGCCACGGTGATGAGGATGCATGCGATGACGGCTGTCGATACATCGCTCAAACGTCGCCAAAGGTAGAACAACGGGATCAGAACGAGGCCGCCGAGGATGACGTTGATCCAGTTGATGAACGCCGGCACCCATGCCATGGGGATACCACCGTCCATCAAGAGCTTGAGTGCATGAATATAGAGCGGGCTCGTGCGTGGCTCGTAGAAATGACTGGCCATGTGTCCCGTCTCGTGCCACTCGGCGGCGAGAACGGCGAGCCGTGCGGCGTCGGATTCGCCAAAACCCGGGATCATGGGTGACGCGTGGAGGAGAATCGAACCCACGACGCAGAGAATCAGGATCGCAGGCTCACGATGGATCGATTTGGGCCAGGACAAATGCCGTCCCCCGTCAAATCAGCGGGCGTGACCCGTGTCGTATGCGTTGAAGACGGGTGCGTATCTCGCAAACGTCGGACACACACAGTCGCCACCGTTTGTCGTGCGCAGGATCGTACCGCCTACGCCGATAATTGTTCCCGTCTGGGAATCGACAAACGAAATACCCATGAGGTTGATTATCGGGGCGGCCCCGCTGTACTGCGTCTCCCAGTTGTCACCGCCATCCGTTGTGCGAAGTATCACACCGTGGTCCGCCGCGACCGTGCCGCTGCTCGAGTCGACAAACGCGACCGCCCAGAGCCTTTCTGTCGTTCCGCTGGTCTGGGGCGACCACATGCTACCGCCATCCGTCGTGTGGAGGATCGTCCCGCCATCCCCGACACACCAACCCTCATCCGTGTCGATGAACACGACGTCATGAAGGAATCCCGAGACGCCGCTTGTCTGCGGGATCCAGTTGGTGCCGCCGTTCGTCGTGCGCAGGATCGTCCCCGCGCCTCCCACGACCGTTCCCATATTCACAGCGGTAAACGATACACCGCTCAGGGTCTCGCTCGTGTTACTGGTCTGGGCACCCCAGTTGGTGCCGCCGTCCGTCGTCCGCAGGATCGTACCCGTGCCTCCCACGGCGGTTCCCGTATCCACGGTGGAGAAGAATACATCGATAAGAAACTGCAATGTCAAGCTTGTCTGGGGCGTCCAGTTTGCACCGCCGTCCGTCGTCCGAAGGATCGTGCCGCCGTCTCCAACAACGGTCCCCGTGTCGGCATCGACGAAGTGGACACCGAGAAGATCGTTCGTCGTTCCGCTCGTCTGGCTAGCCCAGGTATTTCCGCTGTTGATAGTGCGGAGGATCGTGCCGCCGTTTCCAACGGCGGTCCCCGTCTCGGTGTCCGTGAACGACACATCGGCAAGGGTCTCCGTCACTCCGCCCGATTGGCTGCCCCAGCTAACACCACTGTTTGTGGAACGAATAACCAGGCCGGTATCACCCACGATTGTCCCCGTACTGGCGTCGCCAAAGGATACGCCAGACAGAATTCGTGTCGTCCCGCTCGCTCGAGGCGTCCAGATGCCACCCCCGCTTGTCGTCTGGAGGATGACACCGCCCGCACCCGCGATGATCCCCGTCATGGCGTCCGCGAGCGCGACCGACCTCAGAAAGTCCGTGGACCCCGCATCCTGGGGACTCCAGATCGCACCGCTGGTCGTCGTTCGCAGAATGGTGCCGCCCGATCCCACCACCGTACCCGTATCCACATTCGCGAACGCGACGGCTGTCAGCAGCTGAGGCGTGTTGCTCGTCTGGCTCGTCCAATTGAGCCCGCCGTTGGTTGTACGGAGGATCACACCGCTGTTGCCGACGGTGAAGCCCGTGTTCGGGGTGACGAGCGTGATGCCGCGAAGGTGACTGAGGAGGTTGCTCGTTTGCGGCTCCCAGTTGCCTCCGCCATTCGTCGTCCGGAGGATGGTGCCGTTGAAACCAACCGCGTTTCCCGTATTGGCGTCGGCAAATGAGACGCCGAGTAGGCGCTCGGTCGTCCCGCTGCTCTGTATACTCCAGTTGATGCCGCCGTCCCACGTGTGGGTGATCACGCCGCCGTCGCCGACCGCCCACCCCCGGTTGACATCGACGAACGAGACGCTCCGCAAGTTCGTGGTTACACCGCTGAACAGGACCTCCCAGGTCGACCCGCCATCCGTCGTCTTGATGATCGTCCCGACATCGCCGACGGCATAGGCGGTGTTCGCATCGACAACGCTGATGGCGGTGAGCCGGTTCGCGATCGGCGTCGGGTTTTGCCAGCTCCAACCGCTAGACGGGGGAACCGGCGGCGTTGGCGTCACCGGTGGCGAGTCATCGGAACATGACGCAAGCAACAGAAGCGCGACGATCAACAGCAATCGCCCTGTCGGCAGACGGTGGACTATCAAATGCATGGAAACCTGCTCTCCGGGGCCGGTCGGGACGTCTTCGCCGCTCAATAGTTGCCGGGCGGCGGGTACCCTCTATTATACCGTAACTTAGATCTGTGAAGCCTAAGAATATACGGTATCCGGGCCGGCAGGGTCAAGGTTGGCGTCGGGTCACGGGAGTGGTAGGGCGCGATATAAGTCATTGGCGATGAGTCGGTGGGCCGCGGGGTTGGCGTGTCCGTCGACGATGGAGTTCCGGTACCGCTTGTCATAGATCTCCTCCGCAAAGACATGGACGGGCACACCTTGTGCGGACAGATGCCCTTCGTATGCCGAACGGAATGCTTTCGAAAAATCCATCTTGAAATCGCCATAGAGAAAAGCCACCAGTGGGATCTCCAGCTCCCGGCAGACACGGACGATGCCGTCGAGCGCCGAACGCGCGTCGCGCCAGGCCGCCGAATCCGAGCGATAGAGATCGGTCAGTGTTGTCGATGTATGTCTCTGTTTGAGAACGTGGTAGAACGTACCGACGGCATACGAGTATTTCGCCAGACCGCGTACGATCCGGTGGGCGATCGACACGCGCGGTGCCTCGACGGGCTCATCCGGTGCCACGATCTTCGATCCGGCGGCGCTCACCTCGACATCGTTCGCCACGGCCACGAGGAGCAAGGCGTCGATGCCATAGTCAACGCCTCTTTTCTTCAGCCATTCGTACTCGGCGCGTGTGTTCCAGGAGCCCACACCGGCAGCGATGACGCGCCAGGATTCGTCTCGCTCGGTCAGACGCATCTGCAAGAGGGTGGGAAAAATCGAGTCCTGGGGCACGCCCCAGCCAAGGACGACCGAGTCGCCGAGTATCATCAGACGTTTCTCTCCCGGGGGCTTCGCCACATCGAACGGCGGTCCTCGGAGCCCCTCATCGTTGATCGCGATATCCACATCCTGGAGTCTGGCGCGGTAGCCGGGCGTATGGATGTATCCGAAGTCCGGGTCCGGCTTCATCGCTTTGAAATAACGGGCGGTGTCGAAGTAATAAACGATTCCGATCGGATCGAATATCCTCAACGCGACCTCGAGGAGGAGGAGCGCCCCGACGACTGCGTAAAGCAGGACGAACAGAAATCGGAAGGGCTTGCGCTCGAGGAGGCGGTTCGACATCGGCTGGGGGTCATCTCCTTTGTAGCCGGCGCGCGGGATACACCGGGGACACAGTGTGAGAGGAGAATAGCAGAGGGGAGCATACCGGACAATCGTCGAAGCTCAGACCTTGACATTGTCCGCAGGCGCTTGTTACTGTATTCACAAACACATAGGTTTGCTAAGTATCGGCCCGCGGACACACGATCATGAATGAACAAGACACCCGATCCAGGGACACCGTTTGGCTCAAGCTCAGCGATGCGGCGGCGAAGTTGAACGTCCATCCGACAACGCTCCGCCGGTGGGCGGATGAGGGCAAGATACCTTACATGGTAACACCGGGCGGACACCGGCGCTTCGCCAGCAGCGACGTGGTTCATATGGGCGAGCGGCGGCACACGGTGAGGCGGGTCGGACCCGTCGAGAGGATCTGGGCCAATCATGCGCTCAAGCGGACGCGCGAGGCGATCATGGCCCAGCACCAGGAGTCGTGGCTCAAGGATCAGGATGCCACGACGCGCGACCGTAACCGCTCGTTGGGACAGCAGTTAATGGCCGTGGCCATGAAGTATCTGATTGCCGAGGACGAGGATGAGGGCCTCCTTGATGAAGCGCGGAGCATCGGGCACCAGTATGGGCACAGCGCCCGGGAGACTGGGTTGCCGATTATCGATGCGCTAAAGGCGTCGATGTTTTTTCACGACAGGCTCCTGGCGGCGGTGATCGAGCTGCCGGATAACGTGCGAATCCCGCCTAGCTCTCAACTGCAGATGCTCAACCGGATTAACAGGGTATTGAATACCGCTCAACTCGGCGTGGCGGGTGCCTACGGAGAGGAGGACCAGAGCCGCGCCGTCAAATGACACCGCTCGAGACCCCGGAGGGAGACCCGTGCGGGTCGTGCGGGCCCCCGAGGCGACAACTTCCGAATGCCAAAACATGCGCCACATTAGTGGTTGCGCTTCCACGCAGATTTTGTGATCTTCTTTGTAGCGCAACTGCGGCATTGCCAGAAGAATACGCCGTCCCCGACACGGCGAAACCACCGCATCGGCGCCAGGCCCCACGAGGACTAAGACCCCACACCAGACCATTCCACTCGTCTGATCCGTAGCGCGTTCAGAACAGGGGGGCAGTTTTTCATGAGGCAGACGTTGTTTTACGCGGGACTTCGAACCCTCCTCGTTGTGGCCCTCCTACCGGCAGCCTTCCTCGTTGGCTGCTCGGAGGATGAATCGCCGCCCATCATCGTCGGCAACAATGAAACCATCCTGACACCCGTAATACCGGGGGGGCCGGACGTTGTGGCGACGGGTGTACAGAGTTCGTTTACCACGGGTGGGGCGATAAGCACGGCGCCGAATCCGGATGACCACCCCATCGAGTACAGGTTCGACTTTGACGCGGGCGGCGCTCACGATTACTCCGCGTGGACAAACTCGAAGATCGCGCTAAAGGCATGGTCGACGCTGGGACTCAAGCGGGTCGAGGCGCAAGCACGGTGTCAGATTCATACGGACAAGGTCTCCGAGTGGTCACTGGGAAAACTCGTCGAGGTCGGTCTCGGACCGAATACGGAGATCACCGGGGTCATCAATACGTACTTCATCGGCGGCACAACGCACATGGACGCCATCGACCTGACCGATGGCGTGCCCGATACCGTACCCTACGGCAGCTGGATCAAGGTTCTGTATCGGGGTATCGCGAGCCCGCAGGGCGACAGTCTTTGCAGCGACCCGACAAACAAGTGCCTCAGGTACCAGAAGAATTATACTTGGGTATCGGTTCGCGACCCGGGTAATCCCAGGACGATCGCGTGGCGCCCGTTCGATCCCGAAGATAACAACCTGCTTGGGGTCGAGGACTCGACATCGATGAACATCGGTAGTCTCGAGTATACATTTCGCGTACGCGCCAACGATCAGTTCGATCGCGCGGATCAAACCCCTGCGGAAGTGGAGATCGTTGGCAATTTCCCGCCGACGCTCGACACCCAATCGATCGAGAATCACGATGGGACGACGGTGGCCGATGGGGATACGGTGTTGTGGGATTGGTGGCACCCGGCAAACGCGCCCGATACCATCGATGCGATCAACGCTGAAGTCGTCAAGGAGTTCTACTTCGTTATCAAGGCGACGGGGCACGATCACCCGTGGGAGGCCACCTCCGGTGTGAAGAGCTGGAAGTATACGTTTCTGCTGGCCGGCAGCAATCCGGACACGTTTGCGATGCTCGGCAGTCGTGCGGGAGCTTTTATCGATGGCTACACGGTCAACGAGTTGGCGGATACGGCCATGGTGACGTTTCGTTACAGCATCACGAACGACCCGGGCGGTGCGGATGTTCTCGCCAATCTCCCGGACTACCTGAACAAGGAATACATTTACTCGGTGACCGGACGGGATCTCTCGATACTCGACAGGTTCGATCAGAAGATGTACTACCTGGGCGCGCCGCAGCTGATGAACTCGTTCAACACGGCTGCGTACGGGAGATGGACCGAGAAACGCGAGCAGCGCTTCTTTCTCAAGCTCGTCGACTAGCGCTGCGATCCGTCCCGCCGGCACTCGCCGGTTTCACACCCTCAACGATCCTTCACACCTTTGACGGACATTCGGTGGCGGTTGCTGGCGACGCAGCGGTATATCCCGCACGCGATAAGCCGGATCCCCGGAATGCGATAGACAGGGAGAATCCTGCCGATTGCCGGATGGCGGATGGTAAACGCCCGAACCACCGCGTCCGCGCCTCCGTAGGTTCGACCGCCGACGAGCAGCTTCAGCTCCGTCATACAGGATTGAATTGTCAGATCGGGATAGTCGTCGAGAACGCCGTCGTCGCGAAACGAGCGAAGCACAATCCCGCTCTTTCCCCCCGCAAGCCTGCGTGCCTGTGCAACACAGAATTCGCATTGGCCATCGTAAATGACGACGGGCGTGTCATCCGGCGGAATTACCTTATTGTTTTTCACGTTCATGCCCGTGATGTCTTGCCGTGGGGCCGTGTTCGACGACATTAGGTGCGACGATCAGTTATCGTTGCCCGAGCGAGAGGCGGCGGGACGGAGCTGTCTGGCGATGTCGATGACCTCGCGCGCGGCGTTGCGGCCGTTTGGCAATCCCACCCATATCGCGATATAAAAGACGGCGTACAAAAAGAAATCCATCAACAATTGAACCGCTACGGCAACGTTCGGTTCGAAAAGCGTGTTCAAACCAAACAGTCCCACACCGGCCAGAATAGCCGCCGTGGCGGGCCGCCGCACGGCGCCGACAAAATCGCCCATTCCCAACGGCGCGATGCGGAAACAATAAACGAGGGCGAGCGGGAATAGAATGATCAGGGATGCGCTGTACGCCAGTGCGACACCGATGGGGCCCCATTGAATCCCGATGAAGTACGCGAGAACGATCGCCGCGGAACCGTATATTCCCCAGATAAACTGGCGCCTTGTTTTTCCCAGAGACAGATACACCCAGCCGGTTGCCATGTTGACTGTGCCCACGAAAGCTGCTGGCCCGAGGGCACGAAAGATGGCGATGGAATCCACCCACTGGTCACCCAGCAATGTGAGAACGGCTTTGTCGGCTGCGACGAACAGAAACACGACGACGGGCATCCCGATCGACACGGTGAGAAAGACTCCCCGCCGGTAATACGCCTGGTAACGCGGAATCTCCTCCTGGAGCCGGCTCAGCGTCGGGACGGCGACACCGGTGATGGGATTGTTGATTTGCTGAATGGGGAGCAAAAGCATCTGATATGCCTTCTCAAAGAAACCGAGGGCCGCAGCGCCGTAGTAACGGCCAATAAGGATCTTGTCGAGGTTGCGGGCGAAGTAGTTGACGATGTTGAAGCCCGTCAAATACGCCCCAAACGAGACCATCGCCCGAACCCCCGAATGCCGGACGGGTCGTCCAGGTCGCCAGCGGCAAAGCATCCACACGCCGAGCATCATCACAACCTCTCTGACCACGGGAATGATGACGAGCGACCAGTAGCCCAGACCGGCCAGCGCGGCCACGACGCCGCTGAGAAAGGCCAGGAGTATCCCCGATAACTCGGCCATCGCCAACGCCCCGAACCGCATCTGCCGGCGGAGCAGCGCCTGATGCTGAACGATCAGTCCGCTGAAAATGACCGTACCCGCGAGCACGAGCGTGATCTGCTCCACACGCGGTTCCTTGTAGTACCACGCGAGCAGCGGGGCCAACGAAGCGACAAACAGCATCATGACAACACTGACACCGACGTTTATCCAGAACAGCGTGCTCACCTGGTTGTGACTGACGTCGGCGCGCTGGATCGTTGCCATCGAAAGACCCAGGTCCTTGAAAACGGCGATGAAACCGATGACGGCCATGGCCATTCCGATCAAACCGAAGTCGGTCGGTGTGAGCAACCGCGCGAGGGCCGCCGTCGCTCCAAGGGCGATAAAAAACTTCAGACCCTGGTTTGTGATCGTGATGGCTCCGCCGCGGACAGAGCGACCCCGCAGGTCATCGCTCAAATGGTCGACGCGAAGAAATCGTTCCGGTCCGGATGGGTTGAGTGGAGTGGGATTCGGCGATCTTGGCACGATGGACTTGGCCGTCCAGGGGTTTGGGGGATACGTGACAAACTCAGCGAGAAAATAGCGGAATAGCCGTTGCAGGTCAAGAAAGATGGGTCTAGCCTTTGTTTTATGACAAAGAGCGCTTTTGTGATCGATTCCAGATACCAGGAGCACGACGCCAAGCCCAACCATCCGGAAAGACCGGAGCGTATCGGGACATTGCTCGATATGTTCTCCAGCTACCAGCGCGAAGGGCTCGTCGAGGTTGCCCCGCGTCTGGCCACGTTGGATGAGCTGCTCTCGAATCACAGCCGGGAGCATGTGGCGGAGGTGGAGGCGACGTCGGGCCGTCAGTACCATGCGTTCGACAGTGACACGGCAACGAGTGCCGGGACGTACGCGGCGGCTCGGCTGGCGAGCGGTGGTCTGCTGGTGGTGCTGGATGCGATCATGGCTGGCAATGCCAACAACGGTTTTGCCGTGGTCCGCCCGCCGGGGCACCACGCCGAGGCGGATCGTGCCATGGGGTTTTGCTTTTTCAACAACGTTGCCATCGCCGCGAGATATCTGCAGAACACGTACGACCTGAAACGAATTCTCATCGTCGATTGGGATGTCCATCATGGTAACGGTACGCAGCGGAGCTTTTATGCCGACGACGACGTGTTGTTCGTCTCCCTTCATCAGTATCCGCACTATCCCGGCACGGGGGAGGCGATCGATATCGGTGTCGCCGGGGGAATGGGCTACACGGTCAACCTGCCGTTTCCCGCCGGCTTCGGGGATGCCGAGTACGAGGAAGCGTTCGGCCGGATCGTCGAGCCCATCGGCCATCAGTTCAAGCCGGACTTCGTCCTGATCTCAGCTGGCTTCGACTGTCACGACCTCGATCCGCTTGGTGGAATGCAGGTCACGGGCGCCGGCTTCACACGCATGACCCGTGGACTGCTCTCGGTGGCCCGACAGCACTCTAGCGGCCGCTGTGCGGCGGTTCTCGAGGGTGGCTATAGTGTCGAAGGACTGACAGAAGGCGTCACCTGCGTCCTCGATGAGATGGCGCTGGAAAAGGATCCGGAGCCGCTATCCACAGAGTCGCACGCGACTCCTCTACTCAACGAAATAACGAGAATCCAAAGTCGCTTCTGGAAATTGTGAGAGTAGGGGATCGAGTGAGGGCGTTCGCCACGCCCCGAGCGAACATCATTGCTTCTTGATCGTGTCGGGTGGGGCGTCCTTCTTTTTTCCGAAGTCGAAGAACTTCTTGAGGTCGCTCCCGAGGTTGCCCTTCTTGACCTGGTCGAGAAGGGCCTTTTGAACCACGTTGCTGACGTAGTCCGGGTCGAGTTTCACGTGCAGCTTTGGCAGCGTGCCTCCCAGGGCAAACGGGACTTCGATCTGGCCACGGTTGTTCGCGAGGTAGCTGGCTTCTTTGAAGTCGGCAATCAGATCCGTGGACAGCGCGCTCGACAGGAGCAGGTTGACGGAAAGATCGAGATTCTTGTCGAAGCCGATTGATCCCACGCCGGTGATGTCGTATTCATGAGCCGATAGCGTGAGATTCCGCGCAAGAAGTCTGCCGTTATCGATTACGAAGTCACTGCCAAGACTCTTGAACTCGGTGTTCCGATCCTTGAAAACCTTTGGATACTTGTTCTTGAGACTTTGCGAGATGAGATTCTCATTGCCGGTCATCTTTGTAAGCTGGCTGATGACGTTGTCGAAGATATTGAGATCGACGATTGCCCCGTCGAAGAACTCGGCCACGCCATCGCCCGCGATCGTGGTCTGGATATTCTCCCACTCCTTGCCGGTGCCGGAGACGTCGAGTGTCATGTTGGCTCTGCCGCGAAGCACGTCCTTGGATACATTTGGCAGTTTGTCCAGAAAAGCGACGAGGTCGATGTTGGTTCCTCGCGCCTGAAAATCAAAGGCTTGAAGATCCTCCTCTACTGTGATGACACCGGCGCCGGTGATCGAGCCATCCAGGGCCTGCAGCTCGACATCCTTTAGACGGGTCTCGTTGCCGATGATCTCGTATTGACCCTTAAGATTCTGATAACTGATGTCTCCAATGGAGCCGCTCAATGACGTGAACTCGCCTCGATTGACCGGTGTGCCGTCGACGATCATGCGGCCCTTGACGGCAACACCTTTCATTACCTCTGGTTTTTTGGCCTTGGGGTTGGGTGGCCGGAGATCGGCGAGGGCCACTGCGGGTGAGGCCGCCTGATACGTTACTGCTAGGGGTTCGAACGACTCGATCGTTGCCGAGCCATCGATCTTCGATTCGCCGATGACGACCGAGGCCTTCTTGATCTCTGCACGCTTGTCGGTAAACGTGATTTCAGACCGTGTGATCGACAGGGGCTTTACGAGCTGAGGCAGTGTCACCGAGGCGTTCTTCACACTGAGTTGCCCCTTGACCTCGGGGGTCGTCCCCGGTTCGAGTCGCCCATCGACCACGACGGACAGGGCTACGCTACCCGATGGGTCATACGCCCTCATCGCCGGGACGAGATCGTGCCAGTCCGCGAGGGATGTCGGCTTCGAGTCGAACGAGAAGGCAACCGACGGGGGGGTGGTCATGAGATACTCCCCCTTTCCCGTCGCCTCCAGTTTGTGGACACCGAGATCGAAGCCATCGATTGTGATCTTGTCCGGTGTGACCCGCGCCTTTAGCTCTACAGTTGATTTCACACCTGAAGGTTTGTCGAACACATCCGGTACGCTCACCGATGCGGATGAGGCATCGATTCGGAGATCGAGTTGCATCTCGGATAGCGTGCCGCTTGCATGGACGTGCGCCGAGATCGGACCGCTGATCGCAACGTTGGGCGGCAGCGCCCCCGCGACCACCGGGATCGCCCCGGTCAGCGCGGTGACATCGATGGGATCGATTGCCAGCGATGCTTCAATCGTCAGTTCTTCGACATCCATGTCCTGGCCAAAGGGGCCAAACGTGCCGCGCAGTTTGATGTTCGGTTTCTCCTCGAGAAACGCGGCGTTCATCTCGATCGTGATCGGTTTTTCGAGATCGAGCTCCTCCACGTTCGACTGGATCCGGGTCAAACGGATGTCGAGCCCCTGGCCCTTATCGACGAAGCGAAGCTCACCGTTGTTTATGTCGATTAGCGAGACAACGAGCGGCGGCGCGCCGCCAGAAGCAGACGTCCCCTCGGGTTTGTCCGCGCCCGGTTGGGCCGATGGCGTCGAGGCATTGCCAAATGAGTTCGTGCTCAGATTGCCGTTCTCGTCGCGTGTGATTCGTATCAGCGGTTCATGGAGGATTACTCGCTTGATCTCGAACCGCTTCCTCAGCAGAGGGAGGAGCTTTGCGTTGACCTGAAGGCTCTTCGCTTCGATAAAGGGCTCGCTCGAAAACGCGGGGTCATCTGCGACCGCGAAGTTTTCTAGACGGACACCGATGCCACCGCGCAGTGTGATACCGATCTTCTCGACGGTGACCTTCCGGCCGAGTTCCTTCTCCGCGCGCGACAAGAGGACATCCTTGTTTCGGTTTACGATCGCTTCGAGGTTCGTCAGCAAGACGACGACAAGGACTGCCACAGCGACGAGAACGCCCCCGATGATTATCAGTTTCTTTCTCATGAGAACTATCCTTTGTCTCGGAACCAACATTGGACATCGACGATGGACTCCACAACGGCCGTCGGCCGAACGGTTGACCGCGTCAGGGTATCCTCGCGGTATTTGCCCGTTTTGACGAGAACTCCACGGATGCCGGCTCGCTGGGCGCCTCCCACATCCGTCTCGATATCGTCGCCAATCATGACAACATCTTGCCTGGGCAGACCAAGATTCTTCAAGGCCATTTCGAAGAATGTTGCAGAGGATTTCTCGACCACGATGGTGTTGCGACCGGTATTGCGGGTCGGTATGGGTAGGATGTCAAATCGCCCCGAAACGCTCAAGGGATCTATTCAGGCAGGTTGCCGACGCGGACGAGGCCCTCCACATCGAGGATGCGGATCTTCTTCTTCTCGGTTGCGATGAGATTCTCGCGTTTCAGATCAGCGATCGTACGGACCAAAGTCTCGGTCGCGGTCCCCACGACGGCCGCCAACTCGTCACGAGAGAGTTTTACATTGAGCGGTGAATTGTCGCCGTCTTCGGTGCCGTAGACTTCCTTGAGCACGAGGAGCGTCTCGGCAAGACGTTCACGGACGGGTTTCTGAGCAAGATGAACCAGCTGATCTTCCGCCTTGCGAAGTTGGCCGGAAAGAAGCTGTATCATTTCCATTGTAAGACTGCCGTCTTTGCGGAGCATTCCAAAAAAAGTATCCTTGGGGATACAGCACACCACCGCATCTTCGAGAGCGGCCGCGGAGAGATTGTACGGCTCGCCGCTCAAAAGCGAGCGATACCCGATAACGTCACCCGCTTTGGCGAATCGCACGATCTGGTCACGACCCTCATCGCCCGTCTTGAACACCTTGATCTTTCCCTGATGGATGCAGTAGAGACCATCCGGTACGTTTCCTTCCTGAAAGATCGGCTGTCCCTTCTTGAACAGCGTACATCCCTTGGCCTCGGTGATCTGCTCGAGGGTGGGGGCTTCTACGCCCTTTAGTACCGATTGGAGGCGAGCCTCGCAAGCGCTACAATACGGCTTGTCAAATGTGTCGGTCATAGTTGATCCTCATCAATGTTCAATACTTGATCCTCGTCAATATTACAACACGAAATCCCGTCGCGCAAAACAAAACTTCCAAGAACCGATACTGAGGCGTGCCCTGGCCATTCCATTGTATCACAATAAGTTATGCGGTATCACCCCGCCCGTCATCCTTTGCGGCGCCACGTCGTTCGCTGACGGTGCGCCAAAAATCGAGGATCCGCGCCCCGAGCAGGATCAGAAATGCCAGCAGATACATCCAGGTCAGGAAGACCGCCGCCCCGGCCAACGCTCCGTAGATCGCCTGGCGCCGCGTGATCCCCGCCGTTATGTATGTGCCCAGTCTCTGGAGGATCGCCCAGACGAGGGTCACAATCAGGGCAACCACCACCGCGTGCAGAAACTTCGGAGGTCTCACCGGGAAGGTCATATAGAGCGCGACGAGGAATACGACGAACACCCATATCGAAAAGTACCGCCCAGGCATCTCCACCAGAGCGGGGTACTCCTGAAAAACGGGAAGCGCGGCGAAGAGCTTGAGACTGTAACTGGCCCCTGCCGCGATCGAAAAAAACAGTATCGCACCAACGACGTAGGCGAGCGATATGATGCGGCCCGTGAGAAAACCGACTTTCTTGCGGGTCCCCATCGCGGCGTTGATACCGTCGTCGAGCGCATCGAAGAGCCCCATGGCCACGAGCACGATACCCAAGAGACCGAACGCGCCGAATCCCTGCCATCCCTCCGCCGTGCTGCCGATATGCGGGAGCAACCTGTCGCCCAATCCCTGCGGGAAGAACTCGACGACGGTTGCCGCGAGTTGACTTCGGATACCGGGGTTGTTTTTGAGGAAGTAGCCCGCGGTCGCCGCAAGGATAAACAGAAACGGAATCAAACCGAGGAGGAAATAGAACGCAAGTCCCGCCGACATCATCGGGATCCGTCGCTCGAAGAGACCATGCCAGGACCTGAAGATGGTCTGGCCGATGCCAACGAAGATGCTTTTGAGTGTCGAGAGTATTCTCATGGATCTGCACGACCTGCGAAAACCCTGGGATCCTGCCCCGGAACCGTACAGACGATAAACGCAAATCGGACAAACGTCAACTCACAGAGCTTCAAGTTCTTCAGCGGCCCGGCGGCCGGCGGCCTCGTCGACCCGGGTGAGAAAGACGAGCCCGATCGCAAAGAGGATGATTATCGAGATGATCGAGTAGCGGGGGTTTCCCGTGGCCACGGATACCCAGCCCATCAGAATCGGTCCGATCACGGCCGAGGACTTGCCGAGCATGTTGTAGAACCCGAAGAACTCGGCGGCCTTGTTTGCGGGTACGAGGCGTGCGTAGAGGGCGCGGCTAAGCGACTGGATGCCACCGAGAACCAGCCCGATGGTGACGGCCAGTCCGTAGAAGTGTGTTTCGCTCGTCATAAAAAAGCCGCCGATACAGAGCACGATATACACCCAGATTGCGATGTAGATTCCCTTTTTTGTGCCAATGTTCTCGCCGAGTTTGCCAAAGAGAAGTGCGGCGGGGAACCCGACGAACTGCGTGATGAGCAGCCCCACGATCAATGTCTGTGCCCGGAATCCCAGGGATAGCCCGTAGTCGACCGCCATCCGTGTGATCGTATAGACGCCATCGATGTAGAACCAGTACGCGAGCAGAAACACGAAGAGCACCCTGAGCTTGCGCAACTCGGTGAATGTGCGGTTCAGCTGGCTAAAACCGGATTTCATGGCTTGCCAGGGCGTGATGCTCTCCACGGCGGGTTCCTTCACGAACAGCATGATCGGAATCGTAAACACGCCCCACCAGATCGCGACCGATATGAATGACAAACGAACGGCCTGTGCGCTGTCGGCCAGACCAAACAGATGCGGCTTGAGGGTCGCCGTGACGCACAGCGCGAACAGCAGCCCGCCGCCGAGATAGCCCAGCGAGTAGCCGAGGGCGGAGATGTAGTCGGCACGCTGCGCGGGCGCGACGGTTATGAGCAGTGAGTCATAGAACGAGTTCGCGGACGCAAAACCGAACGAAGCCGCGATGTAAACGACGACGGCCAGCTGCCACTGTCCCTCTTGCACGAAGTACAGCGCCCCCGTCATGACGATTCCCATCATGGCAAAGAAAAAGAGGAACTTCTTCTTTGCGCCGCCGCGGTCCGCGATGGCGCCGAGAAGGGGGGCCAGCACCGCGACAATGATGCTGGCCACGGAATTGGCCGTTCCCAGCCGCAGCGTGTTCATGCCGGCGTCCGCTCCGACGCTCCAGTACTGTTTGAAAAAGACAGGGAAGAAGCCCGCCACGACGGCGGTTGAGAAGGCCGAGTTTGCCCAGTCGTAGAAGGCCCAGCCGAACACGGCTTTTCTGTTCTCGATCCGGGCCATGGAGTTCACCTGGGCGGGTTGGAGCACGCTACCGGGAAGGGTCTTGTCAACGGTCCTCTAATCGGTGGGGGTGCCGGGCCATGGTCGCGCGACTCACGCCAACAACGGGGCTAGGATGGTGCAAAGGTTGACGAGAGTCAAGGAATATGAACGTTCGTTCGGGAGGCGCAGATTGCAATTGAATTTCGCGATGGATTTGCTAAGTTCTCCCCAAAGCAAGGCAGGAGATTCGAAGATCAATGGAAAGGGAGTTAATCAATGACTGAAAAGAAGCTCGACACAATTCTGGAAGAAAGTCGGAAGTTTCCACCATCCGATGAGTTTAAGAAGGCGGCCCACATAAAGTCGATGGAAGAGTACGAGAAACTCTACAAGAAAAGCATCGAAGATCCGGAAGGTTTCTGGAGTTCGGCAGCCGAAGAACTGGTCTGGTACAAGAAGTGGGACAAGGTTCTCGATGACTCGGAGGCGCCGTTCTACAAGTGGTTTGTCAATGGCAAGACCAATATTACGGAGAACTGCCTGGACAGACACCTCGAATCGGCGACACGCAACAAAGCGGCCATCATCTGGGAAGGTGAGCCCGGTGACGAGCGCGTATTGACGTACTGGGATCTGTGGCACGAAGTAAACAAGTGCGCTCACGTGTTGAAAGACCTCGGTGTTGGCAAAGGGGATCGCGTTGCGATCTACCTGCCGATGATTCCCGAGCTCGCCATCACGATGCTTGCGTGCGCTCGCATCGGCGCGATCCACACGATCATCTTTGCCGGTTTTTCGGCGGAGTCGATTCGCGACCGCGTGCTCGACTGCGAAGCGAAGATGGTCATCACCGCGGACGGTGGCTATCGCCGCGGCAAGGTTCTCCCGCTCAAGGATATCGTGGATGATGCGGTCAAAGAGTGTGACTGCGTCAAAAACGTCCTCGTCATCAAGCGGGCTCCCGGCGATCCGTTTCCTTGTCAGATCAAGGAGGGACGTGATCACTGGTATCACGAGATGATGGACAGGGAGTTCAAGACTCACGCGCCGGAGCAGATGGACAGCGAGGACATGCTGTTTCTGCTGTACACGAGCGGCACGACGGGCAAGCCGAAGGGCATCATCCACACAACCGGTGGTTACATGCTGTTTGCTTATCATACGGCGAAGCATGTGTTCGATCTGAAACCGGAGGATGTGTACTGGTGTACCGCGGATATTGGTTGGGTCACCGGACACAGCTACATCGTGTATGGGCCGTTGGCCAATGGCGCCAGTTGCATCATGTACGAAGGCGCCCCGAACGCGCCGGACGAGGGCCGTTTCTGGGAGATCATCGAGCGCTACGGCGTCACGGTGTTCTACACGGCGCCCACCGCCATCCGTGCCTTTATGAAGTGGGGCAACGAGTGGCCGAAGAAGTACGACCTCAGTTCGCTGCGACTTCTCGGATCGGTCGGCGAGCCGATCAATCCCGAAGCGTGGATGTGGTATAAGGAGCACATCGGTGGCAACAAGTGCCCGATCGTCGACACATGGTGGCAGACCGAGACCGGCGGCATCATGATCACGCCGCTTCCCGGTGTAACGACGACGACACCCGGTAGCGCGACGCTTCCGTACTTTGGGGTCGACCCGGCGATTCTAACCGACAACGGTGAGGAGACCGACGCCGGTCTGCTGGCGATTCGCAAACCGTGGCCGGGTATGTTGCGGGGGATCTACGGTGACCCCGATCGGTACAAGGCGACTTACTGGTCCAAGTGGGACGGGATCTACTTTGCTGGTGACGGCGCGAGGAAGGACGAGAACGGATACTTCTGGATCCTCGGCCGGGTCGACGACGTGGTCAACGTGGCGGGTCACCGAATCGGGACTGCGGAGCTCGAGAGCGTCTTCGTCGAACACGACGCGGTCGTCGAGTCTGCGGTGATCGGTGTCGCCCACGAGATCAAGGGACAGGGTCTCGTGGCCTTCGTCACACTGGCCGGATCCGTCGAGGGGACACCGGAGCTTCAGAAGGAGCTCTTCGGCTGGGTAGGCAAGAAAATCGGCAAGTTCGCGATGCCGGAGAAGATCATTTTCTCCGCGGATCTTCCCAAGACACGCTCGGGCAAGATCATGAGACGTCTCCTTCGCGACATCGCTGAAGGACGCGCGCTTGGCAACGTGACGACGCTGGCCGATGAAAGTGTCGTGGATGCCTTGAAGGCGAAGTACATGGAAGACTAATCGCCCGCGAGGATCCGCCCCAAGCAGGACAAGAAAAGGCTCCCTTCGTTTCGACGAAGGGAGCCTTGGTTTTGTACGCCCGGCATGGGCACCGTCTTGGAGGTGGAAGTCCTCTCCCGAGCA
>CBDVBZ010000026.1:0-31236 GCA_965372355.1 uncultured bacterium
CCTACCCATCATGGGGCACGGTGAGCGCTCGAACGAGCTACGCGAGAACTTTGACGAGCGCCACGACGCCAAGGACGGCAATCAAGATGGGCACGGCAAGAAGCCCGACAAACAACGGCAGCACACACGACGCCGCGCAGACGCCGATGACCAGGATCGCGAGGGGCACCAGAAAGACAAGCCCGACAACTCCCTGAACCAGCCAGAGCGCGGCTTTCACGGGCAGCAGGACGACCCACACGAGCGCTTTCAGAAGTCCCAGCGCAACCAGCCCGGCCAGGGCTGCCACCGCGACAACAACGAGGATTTCCATGATCACAACCACCTTCCGCATCCACTGGACATTACCTATTACGGCTTGGATTACAGGAAAGTTACACACCACTGATGCGTTTATTCACCGCGGCGGCTTTGGTTTAGCGACCTCGATTCGCCGGACCGGGCGTGTCCTCGCCGCGAGAAATTGACTTTTGTTAATTTACGCCTCAGACTTGGGAACTTTTTCACATATCATCCCTTTGAGGTTGATTTTGCAGAAGTTTTCACGTAACGTCGGCTGAAAATTAAAGTTGCTCCCCGCTGGCAACTTAAGTTTGGGGTAGCCAAACTGGGAGCGGTTTTGTTTTTTCCTTGGATCCTATTCCTTGCAAAAGAAGAGTGAAGACGACCGCTACGAGGCGCTACGTCGGACTGGTTTGTTGACCACCGTTCCCGCCCTTCTGGCCGTTTCACCGATAATCGGCTACTACATGGGCCGGTTTCTCGACGGGAAGCTCGGAACAGAACCATACTTGAGTATCGTGTTTCTTATTCTGGGCTTCATCTCCGGCGCGATGCAAGTGGCCAGGCTGATAAGACTAGCGAACCGCGACCCAGGAAAGAGGAAGGAATAGTTCGTGGGCCTTGATTTCCTCAGACGCGTAAGAAATACGTCTCTCGTCGTCGGGTTTGTTCTTTCCTGTGCAATTGCGGTGTACTGGGATACCGCCACGGGTATCGGCTGGTTTCTGGGTCTCTCGTGGTCTCTTGTTAATCTGTATCTTATCGGGCTTATCGTCGAAGCAATGTTGTCGAGAGGTCCGATCCGGCGGCTGCGTACCGTTGCGATCCTGTTGTTAAAGGTCCCAGTGATCTACGCGGTTGGTTTTCTTCTGCTCTCGAGCGGGTGGTTTCCAGTAGCCTCGCTGATTGCAGGGTTCGTTTGGCCGCTTACGGTAATCTTCTTGAAAGTGCTCGGGAGACTGATCCTGGGAATGGATGAGCCACGGCGCATTCTCGAGATGAACGTTGACCCGACGGCAAAACGGATTCAACGCTAGGGGTATCCCGTATGCATAGCCTTGATCACACCGTTGCAGTCCTCAAGAACATGACCGCCCACGGCGGCGGGGGGGAGGAAGCAGCACACGAGCTTCCCAACCTGATCACGGTTCTTAACCAGTACGTGTTTGGAGGCACATCGGTCGGCGATTTCCTTCACCACTGGGAAAACGCTATCTTCTCGCTTGCCATCGTGGCGTTGCTGGTTATCGTCGCAAAATTTGCGTTCAGAAATCCTCAGCTTGTTCCCCGCGGCCTCCAGAACGCCGTCGAGCTCGTCATCGAGGCGCTGGAGGGCTTTATCGTTGGAGTGATCGGACCTCACGGCCGTAAGTTCGTGCCGTTTCTTGGCACTCTGTTTCTCTACATCTTTTGTTCGAACCTCGCGGGTTTGATTCCGCTTATGAAGGCGCCGACGGCGAATGTAAATCAAACGATCGCGCTCGCCCTTTGTGTGTTTCTCTATGTGCAGTTTACCGCAGTGAAAGAGAACGGACCTGTTGGTTTTCTCAAGCACCTGATGGGTGAGCCCAAGAGCGCCATCGAGTGGGCATTCGTGCCCCTGATGCTGCCGATTCACATTATCGGCGAGTTTGCCAAACCTATGAGCCTGTCGATCCGTTTGTTCGGCAACGTCACCGGTGAAGATATTCTTATTCTCATATTCGTAGGGTTGGGTGCGGGGCTCCTGGCATTTACCAAGTTGCCGATAGGTATACCGCTGCAGCTGCCCTTTATTTTTCTAGCGATCCTGACGAGCTTTATTCAGGCGCTCGTCTTTATGTTGTTGAGTACTGTCTATTTCTCCATGGTTCTTCCCCATGGAGACGAAGATCACTAATCACACCAGGAAGGAGTAAAGATGGACTACCAATTCGCACTCGCGCTAGCGCTCCCGTTGGGTGTCGCCTTTGCCGCGATCGGCAGCGGTCTTGGACTCGGCCGGGCCGTTGGTTCCGCTATGGAGGCGATCGGTCGCCAGCCGGAGGCTTATGCCAAGATCCAGACTGCGATGATCATTGGTGCCGCGCTTATCGAGGCCTTGACGATCTACGCGCTCGTCACGGTGTTCTTGCTTATGGGCAAAATCGGTAGCTGAGAACTCACACAATGAACGTCGCGCCGGTGACGGGTATGTCACCCGCGCACCGGTCGCGCTGGCAAGGAGCTCAATATGCATATCGATTGGGGACAGATTGTCACCCACGCCATTGGCTTCCTGATTGCCGTGTGGCTTCTCAAACGTTACGCCTGGAGCGGACTGCTTGGTTTTATCGAGAAGCGCCGGCAACTGATCGTCACGTCGTTCGAAGAGATCGATGAAGGCAAGTCGGAAATCGCCGAAGAGAAGGCCCGGCTCGATAAGGAACTCGAGAACATAGAGGCAACGCGCCGCGAGAAGATCCAGGAGGCCGCGCGCGAGGCCGAGGAACTCGCCGGCGGTATCAAAGATGACGCACGCAAGGAGGCGATCGCCGCGCGGGAGAAGGCCAAGCACGACATCGACATCGAGCTCGACAAGGCGAACGAGGTTCTCAAGGACCGTATCGTCGACTCCGTCCTGACTGCGACGGAGAAACTGATCGGTGAAAAGCTGGATCGGGACAGGCACAACAAGCTCATCAACGACTTTCTCGACAACGTAGAAGTAAAGTAGTCGATGAACGGCGTTTTGCGGGGCTTGCGGTGTTTCGAGCCCGAAATGGGCGGAGATAAGAGATGATCCCAAGAGGAATAGCCAAACGTTACGCGTCGGCGCTCTTCAATGCCGCTGTGGAGACCAACGTCGGCGGCGAGGTGAACAACGACGCGGCTGCTTTTCGCAAGCTGCTTTCTGAGAACCCGTCGCTGAGAGGCTTCCTTCTCTCCCCTCAGGTCCTCATGAAGGACAAAAAGAGTGTTTTAGAGAACACACTCAAGGGACGTGCGACAGATCTCTTTGTCGAGTTTCTGATCCTGTTGGTCGACAAGAAACGATTCGCGTCCGTCGAAGAGATCGTGGACGGCTATGGCTATCTCTACGAGCGGCACGAAGGCATCGTCGAAGTCAAGGCGATAACCGCGATACCACTCGAAGAAGGTTTGAAAGAGAAAACGATTCGAATACTCGAACAAGGGACGGGCAAGAAGATCCGTTTGGCGACGGACGTCAACCCCGAAATAATAGGCGGAATGATCCTCGTTATGGAGGACAAGATCATTGATGGCAGCGTCAGATATCAGATAGCAAAGCTGATGCGTGAGCTCGACGAAATCCGAGTTTGATATGGAAGGTGTGAGCAATGGCCTTTAGACCCGAAGAAGTAAGCTCAATCATACAGAGAGAGCTTGAGAGACACAAAACGAGCCTCGAGACGGAGTCTGTCGGAACGATTCTGCAGGTCGGTGACGGGATCGTCCGCATATGGGGACTGTGGGACGCCATGGCCGGCGAGCTTCTAGAGTTTCCGGGCGGCGTCATGGGTATGGTTCTCAATCTCGAGCAGGACAACGTCGGGGCCGTCCTCTTTGGCCCGGACACGGAGATCAAGGAAGGCGACACGGTCAAACGGACCGGCCGCATCTGCGAGGTCCCCGTCGGCAAGGCCTTGCTCGGACGTGTCGTCAACTCACTGGGAGAGCCCCTCGACGGCAAGGGCCCCATCGTTACCGAAGAGTTTCGCCCGATCGAGGGCACGGCGCCCAACGTCATACAGCGGCAGCCGGTGAAGGAACCCCTTCACACGGGTCTCAAGGCGATTGACTCGATGATCCCCATCGGCCGCGGTCAGCGCGAACTCATCATTGGTGACCGGCAAACGGGTAAGACGGCGATTACCATCGACACGATCATCAACCAGAAAGACTCGGGTGTTCACTGTATCTATGTCGCCATTGGGCAGAAGGAGTCAACGGTGGCATTGGTGATCAAGGCGTTCGAGGACCACGGCGCCATGGAGAACACGATCGTGGTCAACGCAGGGGCCAGCGACCCGGCACCACTCCAGTATCTGGCTCCCTACGCGGGTTGCGCGATGGGAGAGTATTTCAGGGATACCGGCGGACACGCGGTGTGTTTCTACGATGACCTCTCCAAACACGCCCAGGCCTACCGTCAGATGTCGCTCTTGCTGCGGAGACCCCCGGGACGCGAGGCGTATCCCGGCGATGTGTTTTATGTGCACTCGCGGCTTCTCGAGCGTGCCGCTAAGCTGAGCGACGAGCTCGGCGGCGGGTCGCTCACGGCGCTGCCAATCATCGAGACCCAGTTGGGGGACGTCACTGCGTATATTCCTACCAACGTGATCTCGATCACGGACGGGCAGATCTTCCTTCAGAACGATCTTTTCTACGCCGGTATCCGGCCGGCGATCAACGTCGGTATATCGGTGTCGCGCGTGGGAAGCAACGCTCAGACCAAGATGATGAAGAAAGTGGCCGGTCAGCTGCGACTCGATCTCGCCCAGTACCGCGAGCTCGTTGATTTCGCGCGATTTGGCTCGGATCTCGACAAGGTGACCATCGCGCAGCTGACGCGTGGCGAGAAGATGGTCGAGATTCTCAAACAGAACGAACGCGTCCCGATGCCGATCGAGCAACAGGTGATGATTATTTTCATCGCCAACCAGGGCCTTTTGGACGACATTCCGACCGAGCAGCTGGCGCGTTTCGAGTCAGAGTTTCATGAGTTCATGGCGAGCGAGTATCCCGATATCGTTCGCGAGTTGGCCACCGAGTTGGCCATAGGTGAGAAGGCCGAGCAAGGCCTCAAAAAGGCCGGCGAGGAATTCAAGAACCGCTTCGTAGCGGCAACCGAGGGGTAACGGAGCAGGGCCATGCCATCTCTACTCGATATAAAAGCACGAATCAAAGCGGTCGAGAACATCAAGAAGATCACCCGTGCCATGCAGCTGGTCGCGGCCGCCAAGTTCAATCGCGCGCAGAACCGCGCGCGTTCCACCCGGCCGTATAGCGAGGAGCTCGGTGTGGCCCTCGGGGTTCTTGCCGCGATTTCGGAATCTGAAGCCGATGCGTCGTCCGCTGATTCCACACTCGATCTCTCGTTCGTCGACGGCGAGCCCCCGCTGAGCATCGATCGCGGAGCGCTCTTCGAGCAGAATGAGGTAAAGCGGCCCGGAATCGTCCTCGTTACCTCGGACCGCGGTCTCGCCGGGGCATTCAATACCCGCCTGATCCGGGCGGCAACGGCGTTTGTCGACGAGCACCCCGACATGGCTCCCCGTCTCATAACGATCGGCCGCAAGGGAAACATATATTTCAAAAAGAGAGACATCCCGATCATCCACCATGAGGAAGGCGTAAGTGACAAGCTCGAGCTATCGGAAATCAAACGGATCACCGGCAAGCTTGTCAGCCTCTTCGTGGAGGGGGAAGTCGACGCGCTCTATCTGATCTACGCCAAGTTCCGGACCGCGATGCAATCGGATGTCACGACGGATAAGTTCTTAAGCATACCGCCGGTCGCCGCGGAGAAAGGCAATGACGTTTATATTCTCGAACCCGACCGCGAGGCAGTGTACCAGACTCTGATTCCACTGTATGCAACGACAAAGATATTCGCAACGCTCGCGGACTCCTTTGCGTCGGAACACGGTGCGAGGATGGTCGCGATGCAGCTTGCAACCAAGAATGCTGAAGAAATACTCGACGAACAGACTATTCTCCGAAACCGCCTGCGCCAGGCGATAATTACCAAAGAGCTGGCCGAGATCATCGGCGGGGCCGGGGACTTATCATAATAAGAGCCAACCAAAAGGAGCACTAACGATGGCGAGTGAGAAGAGTACTGGGAAGATTGTCCAGGTGATCGGACCAACCGTCGATGTGGAATTTCCGCATGACAAGCTCCCGCCGATTCTGAACGCGATCCTGATTCGGAACGAGACGAAGAAGATCGATGTCACATGTGAAGTGGCGCTTCACGTGGGTGACAACGTCGTCCGCTGTATCGCCATGAGCTCGACGGATGGGCTCGTCCGCGGGATGGACGCGAAGGACCTGGGCGGTCCGATCTCGATGCCCGTCGGTAAGCAGGCGCTGGGGCGCATCTTCAACCTCGTGGGTCAGGTGATCGATGGCAAGGGCCCCATTCCCGAACCGGACAAACGCCGCCCGATCCACAGAGAGCCACCGAGCCTGGAGGAACAGGCCACCGAGGCAGCCCAGCTCGAAACCGGGATCAAAGTCGTCGATCTCCTCGCCCCATACGCGAAGGGTGGCAAAATCGGCCTGTTTGGTGGGGCCGGTGTTGGAAAAACTGTCATCATTATGGAGCTGATCCGCAACATCGCGACCGAGCATGGTGGGTTCTCGGTCTTTGCGGGCGTCGGCGAGAGGACACGCGAGGGCAACGACCTCTATCTCGAGATGACCGAATCCGGCGTTATCGACAAGACGAGCCTCGTTTTCGGACAGATGAACGAGCCGCCCGGTGCACGTCTTCGCGTGGGACTGAGCGGTGTGACGGTGGCGGAGTACTTCAGGGATGAGGAACACCAGGACGTGCTTCTGTTTATCGACAACATCTTCCGCTTCGTCCAGGCGGGTTCAGAGGTCTCCGCTCTTCTCGGACGTATGCCATCGGCCGTGGGATATCAGCCGACACTAGGCACCGAGATGGGTGGGCTCCAGGAACGGATCTGCTCGACCCGACAGGGCTCGATCACATCGGTGCAGGCGATCTATGTCCCCGCGGACGATATCACCGACCCCGCTCCCGCAACGACCTTCTCGCACCTCGACGCCACGACGGTGCTCTCGAGATCGATCGTCGAACTCGGCATCTATCCCGCGGTGGATCCACTTGCCTCGACATCGAGGATCCTAAACCCGGGTGTCGTCGGCGACGAGCACTTCCAGGTGGCCCGTCAGGTGCAGGAGCTTCTCCAGCGTAACAAGGAGCTCCAGGACATCATCGCCATTCTGGGGATGGATGAGCTCTCCGAGGAGGACAAGGTCGTTGTCCGCCGCGCGCGGCGAATCCAGCGATTTCTCTCGCAGCCGTTCTTTGTCGCCGAGGTGTTTACCGGCAAGTCGGGCAAATACGTCAAGATCCAGGAGACGATAAAGGGGTTTCAGGAGATCCTCGAGGGTAAACACGACGATGTCCCCGAACAGGCCTTCTACATGGTCGGCACGATCGACGAGGTTCTCGAGAAAGCCAAGGAAATGTCAGCCGCCTAACACGGAGGATCCGAGTGGCCGCCACGTATCATTTGAGAATACTGACTCCGAGTGCCACGGTTCTCGACGAGGACGTCGTGTCCGTCATTGCACCGGGCGAGGCCGGGTATCTCGGCGTTCTCGCCAACCACGCGCCGATATTGACGACGCTCCAGCGCGGGACATTGCAGGTAAAACTCGAGAATGGCGAGAAGTGGTTTCGGGTTGAAGGCGGGATCCTGCGCGTGGCTGCGAACTCAGCCGTACTGCTCAGCGAATCTGTGGAAGAAGTTGCACCGGAGCCCTAGACCAGGGCCTCCTAGAAGCTCTCCCCTTTTTTCTCCCCGGCAGTGGTGCCCGAGAGGAAGATTTCCTCTGTATCCAGCGGCAGTGCGACCGTGAACGTGCTCCCTGCCCCGAAGTCGCTCTCTACCCAGAGCTTACCCTTGTGGAGCTCGACGATGTGTCTCGCGAGAGTGAGACCTATCCCAAGCCCGCTTGCCTTACGCGAGCTCGACCCATCGACCTGGTGAAACGTATCGAAGATGTGATCGAGTTCGTCTTTATGGATCCCCGTTCCGGTGTCGCTGATTCGAATCCAGACCTCTTTGCCCTCATGGGCCGTCGTGACCGTGACGTACCCGTTCGGTTCCGTGAACTTGAGTGCATTCTGGATCAGACACTGGAACACCCGAACAAGCTGATTGTTATCGAAGTACGCCACCGGGATATCCTGAGCGGGCGTGAATGACAGATTGATTTTCTTCTCTTTCGCCACCTTTCCCATCTCCGGCCAGATCGACTTGATAACGTCATGGACGTGCGAGAGTGACATACTGAGACTCTGTCCCGATGCCTCCAATCTGGACAAATCCAGAAGGTTGTTGATCAAGGTCAGCAAGTTCGTGCCGTTGTCCGTTATCACATTCAAGAACTCCAGGCGCTTCTCATCGGACAGATCGGAACCCCGGAGCGAGTCGGTGTAGGCCATGATAATGCTTAGCGGCGTTCGGAGCTCGTGACTGATGTTGGCAAGAAACTCCGTCTTCATCGAATCGACCTGCATCAGTTTCTCATTTGCCGATTGCAGCCTCTGGTTCTGGCGAATGATCTGTTGCTCGAGCATTCTGCGATGAGACACGTTGTGCACGATCATCTGGATGAAGAACTCATCTTTAACCTTGATAAGACTGGCGTTGATGTCGACATAGAATAGGTACCCATCCCTGCTCAGCATGCGGCGATCGACAACCGTCAGGGATTTCCGGCTCAGAATGTTGATAAAATCCCGTCGCGCCTGGTAGAGATCCTCTTCCGGGTAGAGATCGAAAATCGACAGCTTCGTCAACTCCGCACGCGAATACCCCAGGGAGTTCTCACACTTCCGGTTGCCCTCGACAAGCCTCCCGGTGTTTTTATCAATGATCATGATGATATCGTTTGCGTTCTCCTGGAGCGTTTTGTAACGGTCCCTCAGCTCCAGTGCTTCCAGCCGCAGCGCCGTGTGTTCGACGGCGAGACTGGCAAACTTGCCGCAGTTCTCCATAACTTCGAGATCGGTTTCAGAGAACGCATGGGCCCGGTGACTACCCACGTTCAACGTTCCGATCAATCCCGCGCGACCGATGAGCGGCACAACGATGTCGCTCTTCAAGGCTTCTTCCTGAACGATCTCCTCGAATTCCGAGTCCTCCGTAATGTTGGACCGGAGCATCGGACTCTGGTAAGTGGCGACCCAGCCGATCACGGTTTTCTCATCGATTGCGATCACCCGTCCCTCACCGAACTTCTCTCCCTCTACTCCCGTATGGACGTTTCTTAAGACCAATGATTTCTTGTCGGGTGTCAGGAATGCCACGCTGGAGTGGTCAGCCTCGATGACCCGCCACACTTCCCGGGTAATGGCCGACAACATCTTGTCGAGGTCGGTGGCCTCGAGCATGGCGTTGGCGATGTGCAAAAACGCGAGAACCTGTTCGTTGAGGTTTGTGAGCGGAAATGATACTTCCTGATTTTGGGTCGTTTCGTCGGACATGAGCTAAACCTGCATCACTTTTGAGATAGAATACGCCATTTTGCACAGGGTTTCCGTGCCGCCAATCACGTAAGCGTCACTTATGCAACATGTTACCAACCTACAACTGGTGAGGAGCACGATTTGTTCCAATTTGAACTCAGCGGACTCATCGACTAAACTAAGCAATGACATGGGGAAACGCTCAAAAAGATCCCGCGCCCTTCCAGGACAGGCCGTTCCACGACAGACGGCCAGACCGGATAAGCGGCCGGTTCGCACCCCACCATCGGTAACGACGGATCTCCTTGCAAGAGGCGTGACCGATCGCACGAGGGAGCTCATGTATATAGGTGTTATCCTCGTCATCGCGATTGTCATCCGGCTCGTCTATTTCTACATCAACAGCAGACAGAACCCTCTTTTCTTCCATCCGGTACTCGATGCGCGGTTCCACCACGATTGGGCGAGCGAGATCCTGTCGGGCAACTTCTGGGGTGACGAGGTTTTCTTTCGGGCACCGCTCTACCCGTATCTGCTCGCGCTAATCTACAAGATCAGCGGCGCCATCACGAGCGGTTCCGCCACGAGCGCAACGAGCATGACCTTTGCCATTCTTTTTCAGCACATCATCGGGTCAGCCACGTGTGCGCTCGTTTACCTGCTCGGCCGCCAGTTTTTTGCCGTCCGTGTTGCGCTGGTCGCCGGTCTGCTTGCGGCGTTGTACTGGCCTCTTATCTACTTCGAGGGTGATTTGCTGATTGTGACGTTGATCGTGTTTCTGGACGTCGCGATGCTCCTCGTGCTTGCCCGGGCGGTCCACCGCCCGCGACCATGGCTCTTTGTTCTGGCGGGTGTTCTCGCCGGTTTGTCTGCGATCGCGCGGCCGAGCATCCTGATATTCGTCCCGTTTGTTCCGCTCGCTCTTCATCTCATGCGGCAGTCCCGTGACCCGTCGGGGCGCAATCGCACCTGGGCAATGCAATCGGTCCTCGTCGCCATCGGTCTCGTGGTTGTCATCTCCCCGGTCATCGTCAGAAACTATGTCGTCGGGCGTGACGTCGTGCCGATCGCGTCGCAGGGGGGAGTGAACTTTTACATCGGCAACAACCCGGCGTCCAACGGCAGCCTCGCTCAGGTGCCGGGGGCGAGGGCGGACCTGTATGGCACCTATCACGGGGCAATCGAGCTGGCGGAGAGGGAGGCGGGTCGAGCGCTCAAACCCTCCGAGGTCTCGAGCCACTATTTCAGAAAAGGGCTCGACTTCATCTTCTCGTCACCCGGGCAGGCGGCGGCTCTGACTCTCAAGAAGACCTACCTGTTTTGGGCCGGTGTCGAACGCTCGAACAGCAAGTACATCCAGTTCTTCTGGCAGAAGTTCGGTCTGGGGCGGATCCCTCTGCCGGGGTTCTGGCTCGTCGGGCCGTTGGGGCTACTCGGTGGGGTCCTGCTCTGGCGGCGCAGAAAGGAGCTGTCTCTTCTCTATCTCTTCGTGCTCACGTATATGGTTGGCGTCGTCGTGTTCTTTGTAAACGGGCGCTTTCGCCTCCCCGTGGCTCCCGTGCTGGTTCTCTTTGCCGGTTACGCTCTCTGTTACCTCTACGCGGCGTTTCGCGCAAACAGACGCGATCTTGGCAAGGCCCTGGCCGTCCTGGCCGTCTGCATCCTTGTTGTCGACTATGATTTTGTGAGTTTTCGTGGGGTGAGAGCGCTCGACGAGGCCATCTCCCACTACGAGCTGGGAAACGCGTATCTCAAGATGGATCGTAAGAGCGACGCCCTGGCCGCGTTCGAGCGAGCGCACGCAATGCAACAAAGGTACCCGACACGCGGCTATCTGCAAATCGCCGGTCCCATCGACTACCAGATCGGCGTCCTAAACAGGGAACGGGGATACGCGTCGCGGGCCGTGGAGGCGCTTGAGCGAATCCGGCCCGACGACCCCGCGGCGGTTGCGGCCAACCGCGAGCTCGCCGTCCTCTACGAGCAGATGAGGCGGTTCGACAACGCGATCCGGGCACACCAGACCGTTCTGGCCGCGGCACCCCGTGATGCAGGCAGCCTCATCGGGCTTGCGCGCGTGTACAAGAGCATGGGAGATCAGGCCGGATACGATAGAACTGTCTCGCGGCTTCGGGCCGCATATCCAAACGACCCGCGGATAGAGGCAGAGATCCGGCGGCTCGAGACCAACCGGTAACGGAACGATATGGCGAGAACACCACGGAAGACATCCCGAAAGAAGCGAGACAGAAAACCGGACGCTGACCGCACGGTGCCGGATGCGGTCCGGATCGATTTGTCCGACACTTCGGGATCTCTCGGACGCATCGACTACCGAAACATCGTCATCGTCTTCGCCTTGGCGCTCATCCTGCGGTTGATATTCTTTTTTCTCTACGAACACAACAACCCCCTCTTCTACTACCCGATCATGGACGCGAAGTATCACCATGAGTGGGCACTCGAGATCCTCTCGGGCAATTTCTGGGGAAACGAGGTGTTTTTCCGTGCGCCACTCTACCCTTACCTGCTCGCACTTCTCTACAAAATATCGGGGACGAGCATCGCGTTCGCGATCCTCTTCCAGCAGATCATCGGGACGGGCACGGCCGTGCTCGTGTACCTCCTGGCGCGTCAGTTCTTTGTGCCTCGCGTGTCGTTGCTCGCCGGCGTGCTCGCCGCCCTCTACTGGCCGCTCGTGTATTTCGCGGGCGACCTGCTCATCGTCACGCTGATCGTATTTCTCGATGTTCTGGCCCTGATCCTTCTCGTGAAATGGATGCGCACCGGCAGAACAGGGCTTGCTCTCGCAGCGGGTCTCGTGCTGGGGCTTTCGGCGATCGCCCGCCCCAATATCCTGATCCTCCTCCCCGTTCTGCCTCTCGCCTTCTATCTATTCGAACGTGGTGGAGCGAGCGCCGGGGTGTCCCGACGGTGGCTCAGGGGTACGCTTCTTGTGTATGCGGCGGCAGTATGTATCGTTTTACCCGTGGTCGTCAGAAACTATATCGTCGGGCAAGATATCGTTCCCATCGCCTCGCAGGCTGGAGTGAACTTCTACATCGGCAACAACCCCCACTCCGATGGCCGTACGGCGATCGTGCCCGGCACCCGTTGGGATTGGTGGGGAGGATACGAGGACGCCATCCGGATGGCGGAGACCGCAAAGGGACGATCGCTCAAACCCTCCGAGGTATCCAGCTACTATTTCGGGCAGGGGTTTGCGTTCGTGTTTGGCTCTCCCGACCGGTCGATCCCTCTCCTCGCCAGGAAATCCGGTCTGTTCTGGGCGGGTGGTGAACGCTCGAACAACAAGTATATCTATTTCTTCTGGCACGAATCCGGGCTCGGCAAGATCCCGCTCCCGGGTTTCTGGCTAGTTGCGCCGCTGGGGCTGGCCGGGGCCGTGCTCCTGTGGCGCAGACGGCGCGACTTCTGGCTTCTCTACCTGTTTGTCGCGAGCTACATGCTCGGAGTCATCGCGTTCTTTGTGAACGCGCGGTTTCGCCTCCCCATCATCCCGGTATTGATTGTTTTCGCCGCCTATGCTGCGTTTTGTTTGTGGCACAACGTTCGGCACAAATCCCCCGCGGCGTGGTGGACGATCGCCCTGGTTGTCCTGTGCTTCGTCGTGGTCGACATGGACTTCATTCGATTTCGGGAGAACAAGGTACACGCGGACTCGATATCGCACTACACACTGGGGAATGCGTATCTCAACATGGGGCTGACCGACAAGGCCATCGGTGAGTACGAAGAGGCCATCGACACGTACAACCGCCACCCCACGGCTGGCTACCGGTTGATTGCGCGCAATGTGGATTTTAATCTTGGCAAGCTCTACCGCGGCAAAGGTCTCTGCTCACGTGCCGTTCCTCATCTCCAGCGGGTGGGCGGCAACGATCAGTTTACGACACTCGCCCAGGTCTACCTCGGGGAGTGCCTCCTGAGTCTCGGACGCTACGCCGAGGCGGAGGATGTCTACCAGCGATTGCTGGCCGTTCAGCCCAACGACGACGGCACCCGCCGGGGACTCATCAATGCGATGATCGGCCACGCAAGACAACTCCACGACGAGGGGCAGTCTGCCGGGGCGCTCGACGTTCTCAATCGGGCGCAGTCGATGTTTCCCGGCGACCCATCGATCGAACGCCAAATCCAGCTCATTCAGACGGACCCCTGATGCCGCCCACATCCCGAATGCAACACATCGCCGTCATCGAGATCGGAACCAACTCGACCAAGTTCTTTATCGCGCGCGTTGAACGCGATGGCGACTTCAAATCCGTCTACTTCGCAAAACTGACCACACGCATCGGACACGGCACGGGCAAGAACCGTCGAATCGATCGCGAGAATGTCGAGCGAACGCTGCGCGCCCTCACTCGATTCAAAAAGACGGCCGAGAGGCGCCTTTGCGATCGACTGTTCGCTTTCTCCACGTTTGCTCTCCGCAGAGCATCTAACGCTTCGAGTGTCGTGCGACGGCTCGAGAGGGCTCTCGGTTGCCGGGTAAAAATCCTGACAGGCAGACAGGAGGCCCGGTTTGCATACTTAAGCGCGCACCGCCGGCTCGGTCTCGAGAAACCAAACACTGTGCTCATCGATATCGGTGGGGGCTCGACAGAACTCGTGTTCGCGAGGTGGGGCCGGATCGTCCATGCACGTTCTCTTCCCCTGGGGGCGCTCCACCTGACGGAACGGTTCATCCGCACCGATCCGATCGAAGCTGTGGATTTTGCCGCGCTGCAGAGGCATGTGGACCAGGTGACGGGTAACGCCTTTGCGGCGACCGGGATCGGACGATTGGAAGCATCCCGGACCGACCTCGTTGCCTCGGGTGGGAGCGTGGCGACAGCCTCCCTCATGCTCTTCGCAAGCCGCCCACGTGAAAGCCGCGGCGGTGCAGATCCACGCGGTACCGCAAATATGGACACCGGATTGCGTCTTGGATCCGCCGACGTGGCGATGCTGCTCGAGCGGTGTGTCACGATGCCTCTGCGCGAACGCAAGCGGATCGCCGGGCTGGAGCCCAGCCGGGCCGACATCATTCCGGCGGGTCTCGCGATCGTGCTCTCGTGTATGCGCCACGCCGGCAAGCGCGTACTCTATCCCAACCCCGGCGGCGTACGCGAAGGCGTACTGACTCACCTCGTTGCAAACGATTTCGACTGGTAGATCCGGGGATATCAGGTGTCTGCGGCGTGCTCGAAAACCGACCACGGATAAGACGCCGGCGGTCCTGCCTCGAGTGTCACAAGTTCGTCGCGCACTGGATGTTTGACGACGAGGCGGGCGGCATGCAGCGCAATCGTCTTGTCATCGAGCGGCGAGGGTGCACCATACTTCAGATCGCCAACAATGGGGTGTCCGTTCCGGGAGAGCTGCAACCGAATCTGGTGATGGCGCCCCGTGCTTGGTTCCACCTCGAGCAGACTCATTCTGTTTTTTTCTGCGACCCGCCGAAAGGTCAGCCGGGCTTCTTTGGCGCGATCGGTTGGGCCGGACACCATCCGTGAACGAAGGTGCGTTCGCTCGATGTAACCCGTGAGCTCACCGGATGGCTCCGACACATATCCTTCCACAACGGCCAGATATGTTTTCTCCACTCGGCGAAGACGAAACTCCGTTGTTAGCCTCGATGCCGCTTTGGATGTGCGTGCGAGGAGAACGACGCCGGATACGGGGCGGTCGAGGCGATGCACCAGACCGATAAACACTTTTCCCGGCTTATCGTACTTTTTCTTGAGATATTCCTTTGCCACGTCGAGGAGCGTCGTGTCTCCCGTTCGGTCACCCTGGACGAGCCAGCCGCCGGGTTTGTAGACCCCCAACAAATGGTTGTCCTCGTAGAGGACCCTGAGACGAGGGTCGTGGAACGGGCGCCCGTGATTATCACGTCCTTGCATTGACGGCTCCAGGATTCTGGTCTATACTTTGCTTGAACAGTTGTTCAAGTGTTTGATCGTTAAAAGGGCAAAGGAAACGACAAAATGACTAACCCACTGGAACATGATGAGTTAGAAAATAACTCCTCGAACGGTTGTGATGTCGTGTTCGTCGATGAGGAGCGCGTTGCCGCCGTCCGGGACGCCTTCAAGCCCGAGGCGGTGTTTGCGTCGATGGCAGATATTTTCAAGGCGCTCTCCGATCCGACGCGGGTCAAGATCCTCTACGCGTTGTCGCTGACCGAGCTCTGCGTCTGCGACATCGCCAACCTTCTCGGCAAAACCGTCTCGAATGTGTCGCACCAACTGCGGGTGCTGCGCAATCTCAAACTCGTCAAGTTTCGAAAGGCGGGCAAAATCGCCTACTACTCGCTCGATGACGACCACATTCACAACCTTTTTCGCGAGGGGCTCAAGCACGCCGAGGAATAATCCCTCGCGCGGCCTGGCCGGTCCAAGCGTTGCGAACAGGAAACCATGAGCGAATCCAACAGCGATAACTTATCGATACTCCTCGAAGTGCAGGGTCTTTGCTGCATCGAGGAAAAGGTGCTCATCGAGAAGAAGATGGGAGCGCTCGACGGCATCGAAAAGATCGACGTCAATGTCGTCCTGCAAAGACTCCGAGTCAACTACGATCCAACTCGCCTCTCACCCCAGGATATCATAAAAACGATCTCGGAAACCGGCATGAAAGCGCTGGCGCCGGATCGGATGGCGCTCGGGCGATTCGCCTGGTGGAAAGAGACCCGAATCCTCCTGCTCGCCCTCTCCGGTCTGCTCACGACGACGGCGCTCGTTGGACTGGCCGTGGGGATGCCGGAGTGGCTGGGGCGCACGCTCTATATCGTCGCCATCGTTGCCGGTGGTTTCTATCCCGCCAAGGCGGGTCTGTCGGCCGCGCGAACGTTTACGATGAACATCAACACGCTCCTCATCCTGGGGGTGGTCGGTGCGGTCGGGCTGGATTTGTGGGGCGAGGCTGCGATCCTGGTCTTTGTCTACTCGCTCGGCAACGCCCTCGAGGCGTACGTCGTCAAAAAGGCAAGGGGTGCCGTCAGGTCCTTTGTCGAGTTGAGCCCGAAGGAAGCCCTCGTCAAACGCAATGGCGAGGAAATCATTTTGCCCGCCGACAGACTCCGCGTCGGCGATGTCGTGATCGTCCGGCCCGGGGAGAGGATCCCGATCGATGGCGTGGTCGAAAACGGTGGTTCATACGTGGACGAGTCGGCGGTGACCGGGGAACCCATCGCGGTGTTCAAAACGACCGGCAAGAGTGTGTTTGCCGGTACGATCAACCAGCGAGGGTCGCTGACCGTCCGCGTGACACATACGGCCAAAGACACAACGCTTGCCAGGATCATTTATTCAATCGAAGAGGCCCAGGCGAGAAAATCGAACTACCAACTCTTTGGGGAGAGATTTTCGAGGATATACACACCCGTGATGTTTGCCTTTGGTGTGGCGGTTGCCGTCGTTCCGCCGCTCGCGTTCGGCGAAGACTGGCAGAGCTGGATCTACCGGGCCCTCGTGGTCTTTGTGGTGTCCTGCTCGTGCGGTATCGCGCTCTCCGTGCCCGTGGCGATCGTCGCGGCGGTTGGCAACGCAGCCCGGCACGGCATTCTGCTAAAGGGCGGTCTTTTTCTGGAAAAGACCCGGAACACAAAGGTCGTCGCCTTCGACAAAACAGGCACACTGACGATTGGCAGGCCCACGGTTACGCGGATCGCACCGGCAGACGGCATCCGCGAGGCGCATGTTCTGTCACTGGCCGCTTCGATCGAATCGCTCTCCGAGCATCCGCTGGGTCAGGCGATCGTTCGCAGGGCGAAGGAAATGGACGTGTACCGTGAGAGAACCGTCCAGGATTTCGAGGCACTGCCCGGACGGGGCGCCCGTGCAACCGTCGACGACGAAGCGCTGCTGATCGGCAATGCCAAGTTTTTGGGAGACAACCAGGTTGCAATCGGTCCGATCGAGGAGACCGTTCGATCCCTGGAGGCGGATGGACACTCTACCGTGATTCTCGCAAACGCCGGGCATCCGCTCGGCGTCTTTGGCATCGCGGACGTCCTCAAGAAGGAATCGAGGCAATCCGTACGGGAGCTTCGAGCGCAAGGGTTGGATGTCGTGATGCTCACCGGTGACACGGACGGCACCGCTTCCGCCATCGCAAAATCCGCCGATATCGACGAGTATCTCGCGGGTCTCATGCCACAGGATAAAATCGACCAGGTCGTGGCCCTGCGCAATGCCCGGGGGCCGGTAATGATGGTCGGCGACGGCATCAACGATTCCCCCGCCATGGCGACATCCGACGTCGGCGTCGCCATGGGCGCGGCGGGGACCGATGTCGCCATGGAGGCCGGTGACATCGTCCTTCTCGCCGATGACCTGTCACGGGTTCCGTGGCTCATCCGTCTCAGCCGCAGAACCGTCTCTAACATCCGACAGAACATTATCCTGTCGCTGCTGGTTATTGCCCTCCTCGTGCCCGCAGCACTTTTTGGCGAGATATCTCTGCTCACCGGTCTCGTTATCAACGAGGGCGCCGCGATTCTCGTTATCCTGAACGCGCTCCGTTTGATCAAGTAATCCCCACGTTTGACTTCCCGACAGCTTCGTCGCTATACTCACCTTTTTTGCGAGTCGGCTGGCCGCGGGTCCTCGCGGATGTGCTCGGGTGCGATGGGTATTCGCCTGCTCAAACAGTCCTCGCGCCGCGTCTTGCATGTCAGAGCCCTCTTTCAGAGGACAGGCGCCGTCTGCGGAACTCGCCGTGGACACCCGTCACACCCTGGCTTGGTAGACCAGAGTGAATGTCTCGGACAAAAAGGACACTGCAATGAAACGGAACACTGCACTCGTATTCATGGCCGTACTCTCTTCCCTATTGACCGTCGCCTGCGGTTCGAACAGGCAATCGGACGCTGGGACGCCGGCGGTGTCGGCCTCCGCCGAACGGCTGGCCGACCACGTGCGCTATCTCGCCTCCGACGAACTCGGTGGCAGGGCGCCCGGATCGCGGGGCGAGGAGATGACCCTCACCTACCTGACCGAACAGTACGTAAAGATGGGATACCGTCCCGGCAACACGGATGGCAGCTACGTACAAGCGGTGCCACTCGTGGGCTACACGGTGACCAACACACCGTCACTCGAGCTCGAGTTCGAGCAAGGCCGGCTCGATTGCCGGTACGGCCACGATTTCGTGGGCTGGACGCTGCAGCGAAAGACACGCGTCACCCTGCGAAACAAACAGCTCGTGTTTGTCGGCTATGGTGTCGTCGCCCCCGAGTACGATTGGGACGACTACAAAGACGTTGATGTATCGGGAAAGATCGTTGTCATGCTCATCGGCGACCCGCCGCTGGCCGACACCACGCAGTTCGGCGGGCGCGCGATGACGTACTACGGCCGTTGGACATACAAATACGAGATCGCAGCCGAAAAAGGCGCCGCGGGAGCCCTGATCATCCACGACACCGAGGCGGCGGGCTATCCATGGGAGGTCGTGTCGAATTCGTGGATCGGCGAACAGTTCGATAATAAGCATCCAAAAGACGGTATGGATCGATGCGCGCTGCAAGGATGGGTCACCGCAGGTGTCGGCAGAGAGATATTCGCACGCGCTGAAATGACGCCGCGTAATGCGTATGAGAAGGCGCTTTCACGGAACTTTCGCCCGATTCCACTCGGTGGGTCGGCGAGCGTTTCTTTGGAAACGGCGTTCAGGCAGCTTCGTTCGTACAACGTTGTCGCCCGGCTGGAGGGTCGTGACCCGTGGCTAAAAAAGGAGTGTATCATCTACACCGCCCACTGGGATCATCTCGGCAAGGGGACGCCGGCCGACGGGGACTCGATCTACAACGGCGCCCTGGACAACGCCAGCGGCGTGGCCGCCACACTCGAGATCGCACGGCTTTTTGCCGCACACAAGAGTGAGCTCAAACGCTCCATCGTGTTTCTCAACACGACGGCCGAGGAAGCCGGCCTGCTCGGAGCCTACCATTACGCCGACAACCCGCTGTACCCACTCATCCGAACCATCGCGACGATCAACATCGATGGTGTAAACATCTGGGGGCGAACAAGAGATGTGGTGGTCATCGGGTACGGTCTTTCCGATCTCGATGGTTATCTCAAAAAGGCGATCGAGCCACAGGACCGGCACCTGAAACCGGATGCGGAACCGGAAAAAGGCTACTACTATCGATCCGATCATTTCGCCTTTGCCAAGAAGGGAGTGCCGTCGCTGTATACAGACAGCGGTGTTGAATACATCTCAAAACCGCCTCGCTGGGGAATAGAAGCCAGACAGCGATACACAACCGAGCGGTATCACAAACCAAACGACGAGTACAACGAGTCGTGGGATCTGACGGGAGCTGTGGAGGATGTCGAGGCGCTCTTTCGCGTGGGGCTGATGGTGGCGACAACCGATGTCCGGCCCGAATGGCGCGAGGGCAGCGAGTTCAAAAACATTCGCAAACGGTCTGTCAGAAAAACAACACCATGATCACATAGACCATCGCGGTAACCACGACGATCGCGATCAAATTGAGGCGCAGACCCACCGATGCCATGTCGGCGACCCTCAACCGGCGCGTACCGAACACAATGGCGTTGGGTGGTGTGGCGACCGGGAGCATGAAGGCGCACGATGCTGCCATCGTCGCCGGAATCATCAGGAGCAGCGGCGACACGCCGATGACCGTGCTCAGCGATGCGATGATTGGCAAAACGACCTGAGTGGTTGCTGTGTTCGATGTCAGCTCGGTGAGGAACGTGATCAGTGTGCATATAGCCAGCACCATAACCAACGGATGGAGCGCCTGGAGCGCCGTGAGTTGTCCCCCTAGAAACTCGGAGAGACCCGAGTCATGAAACCCTTCTGCCAGTGCAAACCCTCCACCCAACAGGATGATGATACCCCATGGCAGTTTGCTCACCATCCCCGGCCCCATGATGTTCTGCTGCTGCGATCGCGCCGGTATCAAAAACAGGCTGAGCGCAACGGTGATCGCGACCGTACCGTCATCGATAAACGATGGATCGGGAAATAGTGATGCCCAGCCGTGGAGCGTCACGTTGTTGATCGTGATGTTCGAACGCGTGATGAGCAACAACGCCATGAGCGAGAACGCGATGAATACGACCTTCTCCTCGTATGTCGGCTTGCCCAACGCCTGATACTCCTCCTGGAGGACGCTCGGCTCCATATCGAATTCGACGTGCCGCGTAAAGAGCCAGCGAAGCAAAAAGAAGATCACCACAAAGAGTACGATGGAGATCGGCAGACCGATGCCCAGCCAGTGCAGAAACGTGATTTCACGGGCGTCGGGAAAAGAGATCGCATAGATCCGCGCGAAGGCCATGTTGGGGGGTGAACCGATCAGCGTGGCCATCCCCCCAACGGAGGATGCGTACGCGACGCCGAGCAACAGGCCTACTTCGAGTTTTCTAAAACTCTCACCGGCGTGTTCCCGAAGCCTGACGAGGAGTGCCATCACGATCGGCACCATCATCATCGTCGTCGCCGTATTTGAAATCCACATCGATAGCAACCAGCCTCCAAGCATAAAACCGAGCAGCATGCGGCTCGGACTGCTCCCGATCGACAGGATCACCTTGAGCGCAATCCGGCGATGCAGATTCCATTTCTCCATAGCGAGCGCCAGCATAAAACCGCCCATAAAGAGGAATAGAATATTGTTGAGATAGAGAGGAGCGACCTCCCTCCCTTTCATGACGCCGAGAATGGGAAACAACGCGACGGGAAGGAGCGCGGTGATCGCCAGCGGGATCGCCTCGGTGATCCAGAGCAAGGCCATCAGCACGGCGACGGCCAGGGTTCTTTTGACCGCGGGGCGCTCGGGCTCGATCGGAAATACCCAGAGGATCAAGAGGAACGCGATGACGGCGACAACGACAAACAGGTGTCGGCGATCGGTGCGTATCGAAAGCGGCATTTTCATCCGGGTGACAGGCCTCGTATCCGCCGGGACACACGACGAGTGACACACGACAATCAACCGGCGGTGTGAGACTAACAGATACCGGTAGCCGTCGTTCCTGTCAACAAAAGAAGACGGCCGCGAACAAAGTCGCGGCCGTCCTGAGTGTCGAGCTACACTCGCGAGCGGTTATTTTAAGAGAACCATCTTGCGCGTGTGCTGAACGCCTCCCACATTCAAGGCGTAGTAATACACGCCGCTCGCAACATCGACGCCGACTTCGTTCGTGCCATCCCAGGTCGCGAAGTTCTCGCCCGGCGGACGTTTCTCGCTGAGGAGCCTCTTCACAAGCCGGCCCCGCACGTCGTAGATGGCGAGTGTGACATCCTGCGATGACTCGATCGTGAACCGGATCGACGTGACCGGGTTGAACGGGTTCGGGAAGTTCTGATCCAGTGTCAGATCGTAGACATTGGGGGGTGGCGACACGCCACTCGGTGTCCCCAGACGAAAGCTCCCCAGCTGGCTGCACCAGCGACCGTCCTCGGACGGACTACCGGTAGGAGTCCCCCGTTCGCACGCATACTCGTTGAAGACCCACATCGTAAACTCGTCGACGGGACAGAGCGCGAGGCCGCTGTAGTCGCCCCAACGGTTGCGCGAACCGCCGAACGTCCGGACATACCAATCGGTACCCGGCGCGAGAACCTGTGTCTCCTGCATGGTGTTTGGTGGATCCACGATCTGCCACGCCGCGTAGTACGCACCGCAGTACATGGCGGCGTTCGAGGCGGAGAAACCAATCCCGACACTCCCAAATAAATCGACCATCACCGCGGGGAAGAACGTGTAGGTGCCCGGCCCCAAATCCTCGGCGCCGACATCGGCCTGCTGTACCAGGGCGTATGCCCCCGGTCCACCAGACGTGTCGAGCTCCCACCAGTGCGCCGTCGTCTGTCCCGCATCCGGTCCCACGACCGGCATCAGTGTCGAAGACACATAGAGCGAGTTGTCCCGCCACACGGCATTGAGGGCACGGCGATCGTTGACCTCGATACGGGTCGCCGAACCCAACTGGGACGCGTCCGGCAGACCGGCCGTTGTGTTGTCGATATTGCCGACGCCGACATACTGCTGCGCAAAAAACGGCCCAGGCGTCGGAAGATTCACGCCCAGCGGATCGGTGACTTCGATCACCTGGACAAACTCGTTGCCGCCGCCCGAGAGACCTGAATACGAGGTCAGATACGTCCCCACCTGAGGAAGAAGCGGACCCCACATATGCGCGGGCTGCGTCGTCGTCGCAATACCACCCGCGATCGCGTACGGATCCCAGACGCTGACCAGGGCCGACTGGTCGGGCCCGTTGTAGAACGGGTTCTTGTCGATGATCCAGAGCAGCGAGGCATAGGTCGCGCTAGAACCCGCAAACTCGAACATGTTGGCCGTGATGTATAACACCTTGTCATCCACGGCGATGCCGGGGTAGTCGGCCCAGGCGGGGGTGCCGGCGATGTTCAGCGTGGAATTGATGACGTGATACCACCACCCCGCATTCGGATCGGGGGTCTGGGAGACCGCAACAAGTATCCGCGACTCATCCGACGGATCCCCGTAGAAATCGTCCCACTGCTCGAGGGCGATCACGATAAAGCGGTCGGCGTACTGGTCGTAGATACACTTGGAGTCAAACGTAAACGTGCCCAGTCTTTCGGTCGGAAGCACGGGCGATGATGGCCCCGGTATCGGCGCGTAGAAGTTGAACAGGCTCATCTGGACCTGCGCGGTGTCCGGCACCATCTTGGGACGCCATTCAACAATCACATTGCCGCAGTCCAGGACGTGTTCGAGGCCGGCTGCGCAAATCGGATCCGGTGGGATAAACAACCAACCCGTCTGCAGGCTGTTATCGACGAAAGTGAACCCTCGACCCGACTGCATGAGGATCGGCGTGAGCTCGAGTCCGGGCATGTCGGGACCTTTGCGTCCGTAGGTTTCCTGCTGACCCTCGACCGGAACATATCCGATCCGCGCTTGCCTGAGGGGTTTGGTTTCCTCGGCTGTAATCTCCTGAGCTTCCAACGGAACGGTTACTGCGGACGACACGAGAAGTACTGCGAAAAGGGCAAGAAGTGACTTTCGGATTCCCATCGTTTACCTCCTTGGGGCAATGGGTAGCTGCGGCTCAGGAATCCAGAGGATGCAAGCGCAAAGCAAAGATGTCTGCATCATTCTTGGTTCGGGTCGACGCCCGTATGCGAAATCAAAGCCCTGTGTGCCAATTCGTAACCCATTATATCACACGTACCTGCAAAAATCAAGCGTCGAACGCGCCACGGTATCATCGGACACAATCACCCCCCTTCTCAAGGCGGATTTCCGTCGCCGCTCTGCCAGAGATACCATGCGGCGATGGTTCGGTACGGACGCCACGGTTCGGTGATCGTTTCCAGTGTGGCTCTGTCGTTAAAGTCCGCCGTGTCGTAATGATGACCGATCGCCTTGCGCAGCCCAAGATCGCCGACGGGAAAAACGTCTTCGCGGTTGAGCCCGAATATCAAGAACATCTCGGCCGTCCATCTCCCGACGCCCTTGATCTGCGTCAGCAGATCGATGACCTCTTCATCACCCAGCCTGCCGAGCCGCCCGCGGGGAAAGCGCTTCTCCTCGAAGAAACGTGACAAGTCCTGCAAGTAGAGGCTTTTTTGCCGCGAAAGCCCGGCACCCAGCAGGTCTTCTCGGGAGGCCGCCAGAATATCACGGGGACGCGGCCGCCGCGTGCCCAGTTTGGAGAGCAGCCGCTCGTGAATCGTGCACGCCGCCCGCCAGCTCAGCTGCTGCCACACGATCGCCGACACCAGCGTGAGGAAATGATTTCTGGAGCGCGTGAGCGAACACGGCCCAACCGCGCGGACCAGACCGGACAGCACGGGATCCACCCGCTGGAGGTACGCTTCTGCATGTTTGAATCTCGTCATGGTGGCGACGTCTTTTTAACCCGTCCCGGTAGCCCGTCCTGGCTATCGCGGTCGAGGTGTCGGCTCGTGGTTAAGCGTACAAAACGGCCCCGCTTTTGTCTTTACAAAGCTCATCCGTTGTTTAATAGTTTCCCATACGAGCGTTTTGGGGGGTTTTTGGCGTTGTAGAGACGTCTTGAGGGGGAACGGTGTATGAGACGAACGAGTCCGGTTCTGCTGGCGTTCATCCTGTTTCTGGCATCCTGCGGCGGCAACGATGCCGACCGGGTCGCCGGGCAGGTGGGAGATCCCGTTGATAAACCGACACGCGGCGGATCGGTGCTTCGCCATCTGGAATCGGATTGCAAGACGCTCAACTGGGTCCTCTACACAACGGTCTACGAAGACTACGTGCTTCGCTATCTCTACGATCGCTTGCTCGACTACGACAAAGACCTCAAGATCATCCCCGTTCTCGCCAAAGACTACGATATCAGCAGAGACCATCTGAAAATCACCGTCACGCTCCGCGACAGCGTCTTCTGGCACGACGGTGAACCCGTCACATCGGCGGACGTCAAATTCACGGTCGACAAGATCCTCGATCCCGCGGTGCCGGCGGTCAACAAGCGCTCATGGTTCGAGAAGCTGGACCGGGTCGAGACGCCCGATGAAAAAACCGTTGTGTTTGTCTGGTCCGAGCCCTACGCACCATCTCTTCATGCGCTGACTCAGTTGGCGCCGATGCCCAAACACATCTATGGAACGGGTGATTTCCTCGAGAATCCGGCCAACCGGGCACCGGTCGGCAGCGGCGCGTTCAAATTCGAGGAATGGCGTACGGCACAAACGATCAGTCTCGTCCGCAACGAAAACTACTACAGGGAAAATGCGTACCTGGACAAAGTCATTTTTCGAATCATTCCCGATGGGGCCGTGGCCCTGAGCGCGCTCAAGACCGGCGAAATCGACGAGATGCGGGTGAGGCAGACACAGTGGGAAACCCAGACAAACGATGCCGATTTTCTCAAGCGGTTCGAAAAGGCGGTCTACTACGTCCCCCAGTACAACTATCTCGCATGGAATTGCCGGTCCGTCTGGTTCAGGGACGCACGTGTGCGCAACGCCTTAACACTGCTTTTCGACCGTGAAACCCTCAATGAAAAAGTCTACTCTGGATACGCCCAACTGGTGAGCGGTCCCTTTTATATCAACTCGTGGGCGTATGACAGGTCGGTCGAACCACTGCCCCACGACCCCGTGCGGGCAAAGGAATTGCTCGACGAGGCGGGGTGGATCGACAGCGACGGTGACGGGATCAGGGACAAGGATGGCGTGGATTTTGAGTTCGAGTTCTCTTCTACGGGGAGCCGGATCGCGCTCGAGTATGGACAACTGCTCCAGGAGGAGTGTGCAAACGTCGGTATCACGCTCAAGATCCGCCGGCTCGATGGGGCGACGTATTTCGACAGGACCTTCAAGGGCCAGTACGATGCCGCCGCGCTGTCGTGGAGGCTGGATCCCGACCCCGATGTATTTGATATGTTTCACTCGAGCGAGGTGCCGCCGATTGGTCTCAATCACACATTCTACAGCAACTCCCGCGTCGATAGTCTGCTGGAGCTCGGCCGGGTCGAATTCGACCGCGCGCGGCGTACGGAGATCTACCATCAGGTGCACCGTTTGATTCACGAGGACCAGCCCTACACGTTTGTAAACTCGGTCCCGGAGAAAAGACCCATCAGCAAGAGGATTGGAAACGTCACGATTTCGCCGCGAGGGCCGTTTCTCTTCTTCCCCGGGGCCAACTACTGGTTCATCAGGCCAGGTATCGTAGAAGCAAGAAAGTAAACCTTCGCGTACCAAATGCTGATCTACACTCTTCGCCGTCTGGCATACCTGGTTCCGACACTCCTCGGCATTACAATCGTTACGTTCTTCATCATTTCGCTCGCACCTGGCAACCCCGCCGACGCCGTGCGCGGCACCACAACGGTCTCGCCGGAAGTCTACGACCAAATGCTCCGGCTCTACGGACTGGACAAACCGATTCTCGTGCGCTACGGGATCTGGCTCAAGCGTCTCGTCACATTCGATTTTGGTACGTCTTTTGTCGATCATCGCCCCGTGCTGACCAAAATCGGGGAGCGTTTGCCCGCCACGTTGATACTCAACGGTGCATCCCTCTTTCTAACACTGCTCTTCGCCATACCGTTCGGGCTGTACGCTGCGGTGCGCCAGCACTCCCGGTTCGACAAGATCGGCGGCACGGTGCTCTACATGCTCTACTCGCTGCCGGAGTTCTGGGTGGCGCTGCTGCTGATCATGCTCTTCGGAGTCAAACTAGACATCCTACCCTTTATCGGTATCGAGTCTTTGAATGCGGGGGAGCTTGGATTCTGGGCGCGTCTGTGGGATCGGACGCTGCATATGGTGTTGCCAACGATCTGTCTTACATACGGAGCGCTGGCTTTTCTCTCGCGGTTTGTCAGGGGTTCAACGCTCGAAATCATCCATCAGGATTATATTCGCACCGCCCGGGCTAAGGGGCTCGATGACAGTCACGTTGTATACAAACACATCTTCAAGAACACGCTGATCCCGGTGGTCACGTTGCTCGGCATACTTCTCCCGACGCTCATCAGCGGAAGCATCATACTCGAGTATATCTTCAGCTGGCCGGGGATCGGCCAGCTGTTCTTTACGGCGGTCATGTCCCGCGATTATCCGACGGTAATGGGACTGAGCTTTATCACATCTCTTCTCGTGCTGCTGAGCACGCTATTCGCGGATCTGCTCTATACGTGGATAGATCCCAGGGTGAGCTATGAACAAAGAGCCTGATGGCAATCCGGTGAAGGCGAAGAGCGCCGACGAGAGCGTGGGCTTTGTTGGCATTGCCTGGCGCAGACTCAAACGTGACCGCTACGCGATGACCGGGCTCTATGTCATCATAGCGCTCTTTATCATCGCCTATCTTGCCCCCGTCCTGGCGAACAGCAAACCGATCGCGATGCGCTTCGAGGGTCGGTTGTATTTTCCCGCCGTAGCCGAGCTTTTTCCGTTCAAGCACGTTCTCCGTTACCCCGAGCTCCGCGCGCTGGATTTCACCGTGGTTCGTGGCGACGAGTCGATCTGGCGGTTGAGGGCACCGATCCCCTACTCGCCAAACAAGTCGTCGCTTGGCGAGAAGCTCGCCCCGCCGAGCCGACGCCACTGGATGGGCACGGATACGTTGGGACGCGACGTGTGCAGTCGCGTGATTCACGGCGCGGCGATTCCCCTGAAGGTCGGGCTGGTGGCCGTCGCCATTGCGCTCGTGATCGGGCTGACGCTCGGGTCGCTCGCCGGCTACTACGGAGGGGTAACGGATGTCGTGATTTCGAGGCTCATCGAGGTGGTGATGTGCTTTCCCGTGCTGTTTCTCGTTCTCGCGGTCATCGCGTTTCTGCCACCGAGCATTTTCAATATTATGGTCGTTATCGGCATCACCCGGTGGACGGGGATCGCCCGCTACACCCGAGCCGAGTTTCTGAGAATCAAGAATGAGGATTTTGCCTACGCGGCGCGCGCCCTCGGTGCAAGCGATCGCAAAATCATTTTCAGGCATATCCTGCCAAACTCGCTCGCACCCGTCCTCATCTCGGCAATGTTTGGTATTGCCGGTGCGGTACTGGTCGAGGCGGCCCTCAGCTTCCTCGGGCTGGGCGTTCAACCGCCCACGCCGAGTTGGGGCGGTATCCTCTCCGACGCCCGCGAGTTCCTCGATGTGGCGTGGTGGCTGGCCCTATTCCCCGGTCTCGGGATCTTCATCACGGTGACGGCATACAACATTCTGGGCGAGGGGCTGCGGGATGCCAGCGACCCCCGACACACACTTCCTGAGAGCCGGTAGTCTGCCACTTGGGCAGGGCGAACGCCCTCACTTCATGACTCCCTCGCACTAATGGCTCAATCAGAGCGCTCGGTCGTAATGTCCGTTCGGGCGCTCGCCGTACCCTCGACATCCCTGCACATTCACTTCTGGCAGCGCGGGCAGAAGTGCGTGCCGCGGCCGCTGAGAGTTATTTTCTGAATGAGTGAGCCGCAGCCGATACACTCGCCACCCTGGCGTCCGTAGACAGCGTGAAACCGTTGGAAATCCCCCTTCGAGCCGTCATGTTTTCGGTAGTCGCGCAGTGTCGACCCCCCGTGCTTTATCGCGCGTTTCAGGATCGTACGCGCGCTGGCGATTATCGCTCGAGCCTTGTCGGCGACTTCGCCGCCGGGTCTTGTCGGCCGGATCCCGGCGTGAAACAACGTTTCGTCCGCGTAGATGTTTCCGATACCCGAGAGGATGCGCTGATCGAGAAGCAGCGCTTTGATCGATGCCGTCCGGTTTGCGAGCTTCTTCTCCAGATAGCGTGCGCCGGCAGCGAACGGGTCCGGTCCGATATTCAACTCGGTTTCGAGATCACACTGTTCGGCAATATAGAGGTGGCCGAAGCGTCGCGCGTCGTAGTAGCGGAGCTCCAGCCCGTCGTTGAAGTGGATTCGAACATGCAGGTGCTTCGCCCTGTGTGCGCCGGACCCCGTCCCGCGCATGTGGATGACCAGTCTTCCGGTCATGCCCAGGTTGACGAGCATGAGACCGGAGGGGTCGAAACGAAACACCGCGTTTTTGCCAACGCGCTCGACCGAGGAGACCGTACGACCCACCAACCGGCACAGGGCTAGACTGCCGCTTCTGTAGAGGCTTTTGTGCGTGAGACGTGTGCGGAGAACACGGCGGCCGACCAACGGTGCTCTTAAGCCCCGGACGATGGTTTCTACCTCGGGAAGCTCGGGCATCGGTTCCTCTGCTGACCGCATGCTTGGGTTTGCCTGACAAAATTGGACTTCTGAAGCGGGCGTCCTCCGGTTATACTCCTTTTACCCGGCATGGGCAACCCACAAGAGGGTTGGCTCGTCCAGAACGACGGTCTCTCCGTTTATACAAACACCCGAGAGGTTAGGAGCTGTATTGTCGAGCGATTCACTAAAGCGAACCGTACTCGACCGGGTCTTGCCGCGCGTGCAAACGCCGGCGCAATACACCGGTGGCGAACGAAACGCGATCCGCAAGGATCACGCATCGGTCGATCTCAAGGTAGCCCTGGCCTTTCCGGACACCTACAGCATCGGGATGTCCCATCTCGGGCTTCAGATTCTCTATCACATGCTCAACGGGCGTGCCGATGTTCTGGCGGAGCGCGTCTTCGCGCCCTGGCCCGATATGGAAAACGAGCTGCGGAAGCGAGATCTGCCTATTTATACACTGGAGTCCTTCACACCGCTCGGGGAGTTCGATGTCATCGGTGTCTCGATGCAGTACGAGCTCTGCTACACGAACTTTCTGAACATGCTCGATCTCGCCGGAGTTCAGGCGAGGACCGAGGATCGGACCACCCACGACCCCGTGATACTCGGCGGCGGTTCGATCAGCCTCGCGATGGAACCAGCGGCGCCGTTCTTTGACGCCATCCTCGTGGGCGACGCGGAGGATGTCCTCGACCAGATTGTCGATACCGTTATCGAGTGGCGCCGTAGCGGGCAACCGCGCCGGATGCTACACCAATCGTTCTGTCGAATCCCGGGCGTCTACGTGCCCTCGCTCTACCAGATCCACTATAACACCGACGGCACCATCGAGCGCATCGAGAACCTCTCGCCCGCACCGCGCGTCGTGGCCAAGACAACCGTCCGAGACTTCGAGAACGCACCGTACCCGACGCGCCCCGTGATGCCCAACGTCACGGTGGTCCACCAGCGGATCAACATCGAGATCATGAGAGGCTGTCCGAACCAGTGCAGGTTCTGCCAGGCGGTCAAACACTACCGCCCCCTCAAGTACAGACCCATAGAACGGATCCTCGAGCTGTGCGAAGAGACGTATCGCAACACCGGGTACGAAGAGATCTCGCTGACCAGCCTGTCGACGGCCGACTATCCCGGGATTCAAGATCTCATTCCGGCCATCGCGAAGCGTTTTGACGCCCGTCGGGTCAATGTCACGCTCCCGTCGCTTCGGGTCGGAGGAGAGCTGGAACGCCTGCCGGGTCTGGTAAGCACGGTTAGAAAGTCAGGGCTCACGATGGCCCCGGAGGTCGCGACGGACAAACTGCGCGAGATCATCCGCAAGCCGATTCGGAATCAGGATCTGTTGAACGGCTGTGCCGCCGCCTGGCGCGCAGGCTACCAGCTATTAAAGTTCTACTTTCTCATTGGCGTTCCCACCGAGGCCCGGGACGATCTCAGGGGCATCATCGAGCTTTCCGCGCTGGCGAGCATGGCCCGCACAAAGACACATCGCAAACGGGGAAAAATCAACATCGCCGTTTCGTCGCACATTCCCAAACCTCACACACCGTTTCAGTGGGAGGCAATGGACTCGCGAGAGGAACTGCTGTCCAAACAGGCCTACATTCGATCCTGCAACCGGTCATCGTATCTCCGCTTGAAGTTCCACAACGTGGATGAGAGCTACGTCGAGTCGGTGTTCTCGAGGGGTGACCGGCGTCTCGCGACAGCCCTGCTCAAGGCCCGCGAGCGTGGAATGCGCATGGATGCCTGGCGGGAGCATTTCGACTTTGAGGCGTGGCGCGAAGTGTTCGAAGATGCCGGCGTCGACTCGGACTTCTACGCGCTCCGCAAGCGCAGCAACGACGAGATCCTGCCGTGGGACATGATCACGGTTGGATCCCCCACCGAGTATCTTCTCAAGGAACAGAAACGCGCCCGCACCGCGATGCGGTAAAGCTCGGGTTCCTAGAAAGAGCCTCGCTCGCCCCCTCAAAAACCGGATCGGGATAGGGGAGCCGGATCGCTCCGGCTTCCCCTCCCACACCACCCGGCAT
>CBDVBZ010000027.1:0-31157 GCA_965372355.1 uncultured bacterium
CAGGACAGGCTAAATCGGCAATAAATTGCTGCACGATCCCCTCGGCGTCGTCGATTGATCGTGCCGAGATGGATCCGTATATCCACGGGAGAGAATTATGGGAAAAATCGAGCTTGTCACCGGCAACGGTAAGAATTCACAGGTAGACGAGAGTGTAGTGGAGCAGTTCGGAGAGAGCCTCCGCGGGGAGCTCCTCCGCCAGGGCGATGCCGGGTACGATGATGCCCGGCAGGTCTGGAATGCAATGATCGACAAACGCCCTGCCTTGATTGCCCGCTGCACCGGCGCGGCCGATGTCATGCAATCCGTCCGTTTCGCGAACGAACACGGAGCGCTTATCGCCGTCCGCGGCGCCGGGCACAACATCGCCGGCAGCGCCGTTTGCGATGGCGGACTGATGATCGACCTTTCCCTCATAAAGACCGTTCGCGTGGACCCCGAAACACGGCGCGCGCATGTCGGCCCGGGCGCGACGCTGGGAGATCTCGATCACGAAACCCAGGCTTTCGGTCTGGCAACACCGACCGGTATCAACACAACGACCGGTATTGCCGGTCTGACGCTGGGCGGTGGGTTCGGATGGCTGAGCCGCAAGCACGGTATGACAATCGACAACCTCGTTGCCGCCGATGTCGTCACGGCCGAGGGCAAGCTCGTGCGCGCCAGCGAGAAAGAGAATGCCGATCTTTTCTGGGCGCTGCGTGGAGGCGGTGGCAATTTCGGTATCGTCACGCGTTTTGAGTTCGAGCTCCACCCCGTTGGACCGGAGGTGTACGGCGGTCTCATCGCATTCCCGCTCTCGGAGGCAAAAACGGTGCTCCAGAAATACCGTGAGTTCGTCGCCAACGCGCCCGATGAACTGTGCATCTGGAGTGTTCTGCGAAAGGCTCCACCCCTTCCATTCCTGCCCGAGGATGTTCACGGCACCGAGATCGTCGCGCTGGCCATCTGCTATATCGGAGATCCCGACGAGGGCGCGAAGCTTATCGAGCCCCTGCGAGATTTTGGAAATGCCCACGGCGAGCATATCGGGGTTCAGCCGTTTACCACATGGCAGGGGACGTTCGACGGATTGCTGACTCCGGGTGCGCGCAACTACTGGAAGTCACACAACTTCACCGAGATCACCGACGAGGCCATCGATATCATTATCGAATACGCCGGCAAGCTTCCCGACCCGCAGTGTGAGATCTTTATCGCGCAGCTTGGTGGGCAGACGAGCCGCATCGCTCCCGATGCCACAGCGTACTCACACCGCGACGCGAACTTCGTGCTCAACGTCCACGGACGATGGGATGACCAGTCGGATGATGAGAAGTGCATCACCTGGGCAAGAGATTTCTTCAAGGACACCACCCCGCATGCAACCGGTGGCGTCTACGTCAACTTCATGACCGAAGAGGAGACCGACCGGGTTCGAGCGGCATATGGACCGGGGTACGACAGGCTGGCCGCCGTGAAGAAGCAGTACGACCCGGAGAATCTTTTCCGTCTCAACCAGAACATCAGCCCGAAGGGTTAGCGCAGCGCGGGACACGCCCGGCTTCTCCCGTGCGGTTCGACGGGGACTCTCGACACCGGCACGCAGCGGAGACAAAACAAGCACATAACTTGTTACGTCAAAACGTGTTGAGAAACCAGAAGGGTGATTCCCCACAACAGACGGGGAGTTCCTCTGTCGGAGTGCGGCCAAAAATGCTGCGGCAGCGGCGGGCGGTGTGATACAATCGCCCAGTTGTCGCAAGTGTTGCCCCGCGGTGTGCCGCGCGGGGCTGGCTCGAATCCCCTATCAGGGTGCTTTAAGTGAGATCGAATCCGGCCCACGAGCGGGCATTACAAGACGACAATAAGACCCCGTTGCTTGACTCTCCTCTGTTGAGCAAGGCGCGTGAGTTCACGGCCAGCCGTGTGGCACAGGCCAAGGGGTGTTATCCCTATTTCCGGCCTATTTCCTCCGCTCAACAGACGGAAGTAACGATCAATGGCCGCAAGACATTGATGCTGGGCTCGAACAGCTACCTCGATCTGACAAACCATCCCGAAGTCAAGCGCGCGGTACAGGACACCGTCGAGAAATACGGATCGGGTTGTGCGGGCTCTCGCTTCCTCAACGGCACGCTGGACATCCATCTCAGGCTGGAAGAAGAACTGGCCGACCTCGTTGGCAAAGAAGCCGTTCTGCTCTTCTCCACGGGATTTCACGCGAACATGGGGACGGTCAGTGCGCTCGTCGGCCGGAATGAATATGTACTTGCCGACAAAGAGGATCACGCGAGCATCGTCGACGGCTGCATGCTGGCTCCCGGGAATTTTGTACGCTTCAACCATAATGACGTATCCAGTCTGAAGACCCAGCTCGAGCGCATCGACCGCGAGACGGGCAAACTCATTGTGGTAGACGGGATCTTTAGCATGTCGGGTGACATCGCCCTGCTACCGGAAATCGTCGAGCTTGCGGAAGAATACAATGCCACGCTGATGGTGGATGAGGCACACGCGATCGGAGTGCTCGGGGATCACGGCGCCGGGACGGCCTCCCACTTTGGTTTGACCGACCGCACGCACATCATTATGGGAACATTCAGCAAGTCCCTCGCGTCGATGGGCGGGTTTATCGCCTCCGATCGCTCAACGATCGACTATCTCAAGCACCACTCCCGGCCGCTGATTTTCAGTGCAAGCCTGAGCCCGGGTGACGTGGCCGCGGCGCGTGCCGCCCTTCGGATCATGATGCGCGAACCACAGCGTATGGATCGCCTGTGGCACAACGCGCGCCTCATGCGGCGGCGGTTGCAGGAGGTCGGTTTCAAGATCGGAGCATGCGAGACACCGGTGATCCCCGTTTATTGCCACGACCAGTACGAGGCACTGCGCATGGCCGTCCGTCTGCAGGAAGAGGGCGTGTTTGTGAACGCCGTTGTGTCTCCGGCCGTGCCGCCGGATGGCGCGTTGATACGTATCAGTCTCATGGTGACGCACACGGACGAGCACATCGAGTTCGCGATCGATAAGATGGTCAAAGTAGGTCGTGAGCTGGGACTGCTCGCCGCGTGAGGCCAACCCCTCGTAACGATGCTATTCACCATTGAGCCGGTAACCACCAAGCGTGATCTCAAGGCGTTCGTCCGCTTCCCACTTTCTCTTTATCGAAAAGATCCTTTCTTTGTCCCTCCGCTCGTGTCGGAGCGTGACAAGTTCTTTAGCCGGCGTAATCCCCTGTTCTCGTTCACAGAGGTCGCGTACTTTCTTGCCCGCAACGACGATGGGTGCGTCGTGGGACGCGTGACGTCACACATCAACAAACGCCACGCCGAGTTTACCGGCGAGCGGGCGGGCTTTTTTGGCTTCTTCGAGTGCGTGGACGACCCGGATGTCGCCGCCGCTCTGATGGGCGCCGCAGAGTCCTGGCTTTGCGAACGCGGCATGACGGTGATAAGGGGGCCATACAACTTCTCGACAAACGAGGAATGCGGTTTTCTGGCTGAGGGTTTCGATCGCATGCCCGCCCTCATGATGCCGTATACACGGCCCTACTATCTCGATTTTATGGATCGGCTCGGTTACGAGCCTGTGAGGAACCTCCTCGCCTACGAGCATGAGAACCACGGGCACATTCCCGAGCTCCTCACACGACTGAGCCAGCGCGTCCGCGAACGCTCGGGGGTCACGGTACGGCCGCTCGATATGAAGCGGTTCGAACAGGATGTCGCTACCGCGTTCGGTGTCTACAACGCGGCGTGGGAGGATAACTGGGGTTTTGTGCCGATGACGGAGGAGGAGTTCCGTTATCAGGCAGCGGACTTGAAGTCTGTTATCGACCCGTCGATCGTGCTCCTGGCGGAGAAAGACGGCGAGGCAATCGGCTTTTCGCTCGCCCTGCCGGATCTCAACATCGTCTTGAAGAAGATGGGCGGCCGCCTGTTCCCCTTTGGGATATTCCATTTCTTGATCGGGCGGCGGTCGATCAGCCATGCACGGGTGTTGGCGATGGGCGTTCTGCGCGAGTTCCGCCGGGCGGGCATCGACATACTACTCTATCACGAGTCGTTCAAGAACGGTCTGCGACGTGGGCATCACAGTTGCGAAATGTCGTGGATACTGGAGGAAAACAAGCCCATGAGACGCGCGCTCGAACGTTTCGGGGCGAAGGTGACCAAAGTGTACCGCATCTACGAAAAGGCACTATGAGAATCCTTCTTACAGGAGCCAGTGGCTTCGTCGGCAGCCACATCCTAGACGAGTTGAGGGAGACCGATCTCGATGTCTCGATTCTTCTCAGGCAAACAAGCGACACCCGCTTTATCCAGCATCACGTGGACGGCGGCGCAACGGTTCGCTACAGCACGCTCGATGACGCCGACGCGCTTGCGCGGGCGATGGAGGGCGTCGAGGGCGTCGTCCACTGCGCGGGCAAAACCAAGGCACTCGGCAAACGCGAGTACGATCGTGTGAACAAGGTGGGGACTCGGAATGTCGTCCGGGCGGCCGCCCAAACAGGCACGCTGCGGCATTTTCTCTTTGTCTCTTCTCTCGCCGTGAGCGGACCGGGCACAACGGCGCACCCGGCGCGCGAGACCGATCGCCCGAATCCCATAACGGTCTACGGCAGGAGCAAGCTCGCCGGCGAAGAAATCGTCACGCGCGAGTGTCCCGCACCCTGGACCATTCTACGGCCCGCCGCTGTCTACGGCCCGCGCGATCGTGACTTCCTCCCTCTCTTTCGGGCGGCGAGGCGAGGCATCGTTCCCCTCCCGGGCGGAGGCAGGCAGGTCATGAGCCTCGTCTACGGACGGGATGTCGCCGCGGCTGTGAAACGATGTCTTGGACACAAGGAGGCGTTTGGAAAGATCTACAACGTTGCTGCAGAGCCACCGTGCGCCGCGGCAGAGTTTGCGCGGACGCTGGCGCGGGCGGAGGGCACGCGGGTACGCACGATTTCCATCCCGGGTCCCGTGCTCTACACTGCGTGTATCGCACAGGAATGGGTGTCGCGATGGCGACGTCGCCCACACATCCTCAACCGCCAGAAGTGGGCCGAGCTACGTGCGCCGGGATGGGTTTGCGCGACCGATCGCATGGCCAAGGATCTCGGCTTCACCGCGTCGACACCTCTCGAGGATGGCATTGCCCTGACAGCAGCCTGGTACAAAGAGCAGGGGTGGCTCTAACATGGCAACGGATCTCCGCCAACCGGTTGCCGAAGCGGCCCCAGAGGTCGAGGCGCGGGGCTACACATATATCGACTACGTTGCACAGGCGTATCTGGGCATTGTCGGGTTGATCGTTCTGTTTTTTCATGGTGACCGTCTCGATGGGTGGCTCCCTCTGGTCGGGGCACACGCCGCGGGAATGATCGGAATCCAACTATTGATTAGCGCGTATGCCAGGCATCCGCATCACAGGGTGCTTGGGGTTCTCCGCACATTCTACGCCTTCCTGATCGTAACGGTGCTCTACCGGGAGTCCGGCATGGTTAATCAACTGATCACGGGCACCTACCACGACGGGTTGTTTGTTGCATTGGAAGAACGAGTCTTCGGGTTTCACCCGGTCGTGCGGTTTATGGAGACGTTCCCATCGCGCATCGTCGCCGAAGTGCTCTATATGGCCTACTTCTCCTACTACGTGCTCGTCCTCGCCGTCGGGACCGTTCTGTATATCAAGGACCGTCAGCAGATTTTCCACTATGTGTCTATCGTGTCCTTTGTCTTTTACGTCTGTTATCTCATGTTCGTCGTCGTTCCGGTACTGGGTCCGACGGCGATCCAGCTGCCCGGGTATGCGGAGCAGATCGGGTTTTCGTACGATATCCCGCCGGTTCCCGCGACCGTGGCAGCGGCTTTTTTCTACAAGTTGATGACAGCGCTTCACGGCGAATATCAGGTGATTGGCGCTGCGTTTCCCAGCAGCCATGTGGCCGTTTCTGTCGTAGCCGCTTACTTCGCGTGGCGCTATCTGCGGCGTGTCCGCTATCTGATAGCCATCGATGTTTTTCTGCTGGCCCTTGCAACCGTATACTGTCGTTACCATTACGCGGTCGATGCCATCGGCGGTCTCATCGCCGCGGCCATCTTGATCCCGCTGGGTGAGTGGTTGTATCGGCGTGTCCGCTAGCCGCACGGCGGTCATATCACCAATGGGCTCTAAACCGATGAAATTGATGACCCCTCTCCGACCCTCCACAAGCGGAGCCTCGACGTGAGCCCAAGGCGTTGTTCATTGCATACGGACGCCCCTTCTGGTATACTCACGTTCAGCTCCGAGGCGAAAAATCGCCCCGGCGCTGGTACGTTTGCCCCCGGTTTTTTCAAGCCACTGGGCAAGTAAATCGATCTACATATCCACACATCCTTATTTGGGGGAAATCAGCATGAGAACGCGCGCTTTTTTGGCAGTGGTTACACTGCTTGCGGTAGCGATGCTGGGCTGCGGTGACGAGTCTGGATCACCGTCGGGGCCTCAGGGGAGCATCGTCGGAGGGCAGCCTGCCTTCCTGCTGCAGAAGTCCTGTGAGGAGACGTATCTGGAGGATCTGTCTCCGGTGCTGCAGCAATGGGAAGGGGCACTGGAAACGTTGATCAGCGCCGAGACGCTCGACTCCCCGCCGGTGTACGGCGAGAACTCGACACCGTCCGAATATCTGACGGCTCTGTCACCCGTTCTGGCACAGTGGGAGTCTGTGCTGGAGGATTCCATCGGTGACGACATTCTCGACGCGCCACCGGCGTTTCCCGACGGCGACAAGACGGTCTCGGAGTATCTGCTGGAGCTGTCACCGATCCTTCTACAGTGGGAGTCGGCGCTGGAAGCCTTCGCCGATGACGACATCCTCAACACACCACCGACGTTTACCGAAGACACTGAGCCGCCGGTTGTCTCGTGTGTGGGCGATACCACAGCGGACTGTACGAGTCCGGGTGGTGCCATCATCGAATTCGAGGCAACGGCAGTTGATGATTGCGATCCCGAACCAACGGTGACGTGCGACCCGCCATCCGGGACTCTGTTCCCATTCGGTGAAACGATCGTCACCTGTACGGCGGTTGACTCGGCCGGCAACGAATCTGAATGTACATTCACCGTCACGGTGCAAGATACGACTCTGCCGACCATCGAGTGTCCCAGTGACACGACGCTCGAGTGTGTCGGGGGAGATGGCGCCGTCCTCGAGTACACGGTGACCGCGTCGGATGCCTGCGATGACACGCTCGATGTGATCTGTGATCCGGAATCGGGGAGTACGTTCCCTATCGGCTCAACAACGGTCACGTGCACGGCAACCGACTCTTCGGGCAACGTGTCCGAGTGTAGCTTTGATGTCATCGTCGAAGACACCACACCGCCGACCATCGAGTGTCCCGGTGACACGACGCTCGAATGCACCGGTGACGGTGGTGCGCTTGTCGAATACACGGTGGAGGCATCGGACCTGTGTGATTCGGAGCCGTCCATCGACTGCGATTGGCCGTCGGGCAGTATATTCCCGCTCGGTGAGACGCTGGTTACTTGCACGGCCACCGATGCCGCCGGCAACGAGACCGAGTGCACGTTCACCGTCAAGGTACAAGACACCACACCGCCAACGGTTCACGGCGTGTCGGCCAGCCCGAATGAACTCTGGTCGCCCAACCACAAAATGGTAAATGTCACCATTGTCGTGGATGCAGACGATGTCTGCGGCGTTGTGACGTGCAAGATCGTTCGCGTCTCGAGCAACGAGGACACCAACGGTCGTGGTGATGGGAATACGGAACCCGACTGGGAGATCACGGACGATCTGACCTTGAAGCTGCGAGCCGAGCGGTCGGGTCGTGGGAGTGGTCGAGTCTACACAATCGACGTCGAGTGCTCGGATCCCACCGGCAACATGGTGCAGCGGTCCGTGGAAGTCACCGTGGCCCACGATCGGGGCAATGGCGCTTCGGCACGCTTCTAACGACGCCTTTAAGGCATACGCTCCTCGTGACAGCAAGCCACCGGCATAACGCCGGTGGCTTGCTTCGTCATGACGGTCCGGTTTTTTGGGTGGAATGGAAACGTCTGCGTTGCGTGCTGAGTGCGTGAAAGACCGCGTTCGTTTTCAGCCTTTGACGCCAGCTCCCACGGGTCCGCCGGGCTGATGGATTGCCTCTCGGTTGTTCGCCCTCAAGAGAGCTTCCTCGTAACTGATCACCCGGGACATCACGAGCTGGTTGAGATGATCCTCGAGCGTCTGCATGCCGTATTTCTTCCCCGTTTGCAGGGTCGTGAGCAGCTGCGCCATCTTGTTCTCACGGATTAGCGCCCGCACCGCGTCCGTGACACACCCATCCTGCCTGCGATATCAACAACCGCGGGTCGAGAGCGATCGCTGTCGGGTAACTTTACGCCTGACTGGGGGTTGGCGAAGAACGCGCGCTTTGCCCGGATTCCGAGGGCGGCGTATTGTATTGAATTACAACAGATTTCATCGCCGCGAAACTCTGTGTATCGAACATTCTTACAACTCTTTCGCTGGCAAAGGGACAACCTGTAACCAGCTGTCACAACAACAATTACAACACTCCACATCCTGACACATTCCGTGCGACGGTCTGCATTTTACACGATTTGTGATTCAGCTAGGAATGGTCTGCTCCGCCGCTTCGCGACCGTGACGACGACATTTTGTTGATCGCAACACGGTTTCTCCACCGTTACAACGGGGAGTTCTCACGAAACGTGGCGGGTTTCCGTGACAGTTCACTCAATCTGCTTGCACGTGATCGCTGCCCGGGTACTGTCAGAACGTTGGAGAACCGAGTAAAACGGGCCGTACTGATGACGGGTGGCAAACAGATCCACCCCTCGGATCCCGATCTCCCAGAGCCATCCGACCTCCCCGAAGATCTGACGTCTCCTCGTGCTCCGAAGGGAAGAAGCTGACAGTCCCCTGGCGGAAATCGAATGGATGCGGTATTTTTCATGTTATAATTGCAGTTGCCCCCGTAGTCACCGACACACGAACCAACGATTGCTGATGTTTCCGTCCACGAAGAGGCGAAAGCCAGCTGGAGAAACCGCATGAAAAGAAGTCACTTATGGATCAGTCTCGTATCTGTCTCCACGTTTGTCCTGGCTCTGTCCGCCGGTTGTGGTGGCGACAACGGTAGCAGCCCTGCACCCACACCGAAGCCTCACGATCTGGTCCCTGCGGGATTCGCCGCGGTGACGGCCGCCGCCGACGGTTTTTTGAGCAGCAATGAAATGCTGCTGGCGAGCCTGGATGTCCTGGGTCCGAAGATGGGCGCATCGCTCAGGAGAGATACCGCGGACCCGATGCGGCCGACCGAGAAGGCGATCCAGCAGTCGTGCATCCCGACCAACGCTCAGGACAAGGTGTTCAAATACGATACAACCACGGCAACGTACGTGGAGTCGGCGGATGCCGGCGCGCCGCCCGGCGGGGCGCGATTCACTTTGTATGAGCTCGACCCCACGGGAGCTCCTATGCTGCCGCTCGACCAGCATGTGGTTGGTTTTTTCGACATGCACTGCGAGGGACAGCTCCCGAATCTCGACAGCCTGACGATCTGGCTGGTGAACACGATGGACCGGGCAAGCGGCGTGACGGTTCTGAACATCGCACTCGAGGGCCAGGTCAATACGACCGCGTCACCCACCGTTTTCAATTTTCAGCGAAGCCGTGGATTCATGCATGACGACAGCAAGGGCAACACAACCCCTATCGCCGTCCTCGCCGAGGGCACGTTGGGCTCGGAGCTCAAAGAACGATTCGAGATCACGGGTGGGCTGGAGACCTTTGACTCGCGTCTCAGCGGGTTTGTGGCTGGTGCCGGACGATGGGATTCATCTCTGGGGTCATCGGGGCTGCCGGAGCCGCCGATAGATAGCTATGACATCGCTTGCACGATGGAAGATCCGTCGGGTACCGAGCTGTTCGACGTCAGCTTCGACATCGCGGCGGATGGCGCCGGCAGAATCGTGAACATAAACAGTGGGGAGCACGCGCCTCTCGAGTTCATCGACAAGGTTGGAAGCGGGAGCGGGATCCTCGCGTGCCTCTCAGACTTGTACGTGGACCCGGTCGTCGACGGCGCGGCCACGAACGGCAACTGTGCAACCGGCACAATCGACACACCCATCCCGCAGTCGGTCGGGGAGCTGGATACATACTTCAACGGATACAAGGCGCTGCTGGATCTGCTAAACACGATGACGCCGATCTACGGCATTGCCATGGAAGTCCTGACACCGTAACCGGGTTCGCGGTCGACCGGGTGTTGCCGAGATATTATGAACACATTCGTTCGTGCTGGGTCCATCGTTAAAGGGCAAATGGGATGGGTTGTCAGGCTCGCCCTGCTTTCGATGTTGCTTTCCCTGGCGGGCTGCGCATCGAAATCACCGCGGCTGCTGAACGTTAGGCACGTGGTCGTCATTTCGCTCGACACAACCCGCGCCGATCACTTTGGTTTTCTGGGAAACCAAACGGTCAGTACACCGCGGATGGACGCACTGGCGGCGGTGTCGATCGTATTCTCCAACTACATGACCGTCGTACCCACCACGCTCGCATCCCATACGACACTTTTTACAGGCAAATACCCCCACCATCACGGCACGCCGCGGAACGGTTTCATGGTCAACGCGGCCAACGAAATGCTCGCAGAGATACTCGAGCAAGCGGGATTCTACACAGCCGGGTTCATCGGGTCGTTTGCGTTGGAGAGCCGCTTTGACTTCGCGCAGGGTTTTGACCACTACGACGAGAACTTCAGCGTGTTGGTCGGTGACGAGGGCGCGGACCAGAACCAGCGCTCTGCCGCGGAAGTCACAGACGCGGTGATCGAGCATCTGGATCAAACGGGTGTTCCCGAACGGCTCTTTCTGTTTGCCCACTTCTTCGATCCGCATCGCCCATATGCCCCCCCCGCCCCTTACGATGAAATGTACGACCCGAAAGGTCTTGCCGGTCTGCCGACGATCGATGAAATCATGCAGAATCCCGAGTTCACGGTCGAACAAAAGCAGAGCCTTCTGCGCCGTCACGAGCTCGCCTACGCCGGCGAGATCTCCTATATGGACGAACACGTGGGCCGGTTATTCGACTACCTCGAGCGGCATCAGATCCTCGACGACGCGCTCGTTGTCATCACGAGCGATCACGGGGAAAACTTCACCGAGCACCCCATGTTCTTCAATCACGGGTTTTCCGTGTTTCAGACGACAATGCGCGGCGTTTGTGTATTCCGCCTGCCAAACGAGGTGAATGGCGGCTCACGCGTGGACGATCTCATCGCCAGTATCGATGTATTTCCCACCATACTGGACGCGTTGGGTCTAGAGTCTCCCTCGGGAATCGATGGAGAGAGAGTGGACCTGCTTGCGGCCGGTGACGGTCTGGCACCCCGAACGCGTTTCGGTCAGGCCACAAAGCCCAAAAATCAGGAGACGGATCCCAGGTGGGCAAACATACGCAAGGCGCGATGCATACGAGAGGGTAAGTACAAGCTCATTGAGATACCCTTCATGGGCAGGGAGGGTTTGTACGATCTCGCAGTGGATCCCGGTGAGACGACGAACCTCCTCCACAACACCACACCCGAAGCGGCCGCTCTTGCCGCGCGTCTCCGCGCGGTGCTCAACGAGTGGGCCGAATCCGCCAGGCCTCTGGTCTCCGACTTCGAACAGCAGCAGCTCCAGGAGACGCTCGAGCGGCTGCGGAGTCTCGGTTATATCGACTGATCGCTCGCTTCGGTGACCGTGCCCTACTCGACGGGTCGGGCCGCGACATCTTCGTAGACATCTTCGAATCGCTTCACGACAACGGGTAGCGAGTAGCGCTCAATTATGCGTTGCCTTGCACGATCACCCATCCGCTGACGTTCATCGGCCGGCTTCGAGAGAAGCGCCGTCCAGGCCTCGGCGAGCGCTTGTGGGTCCCTCGGCGGTACGACAAGACCCGTGTCACCCACGACATCACCGCAGTCGCCAACATCGGTGACGACACAGGGCACTCCGCAAGCCATGGCCTCGCCGATGACGTTGGGGAAGGACTCCGTGTACGAGGCCGACGTGGCAATATCCAACGAGGCCTGCACGGCCGCAATATCGTCTCGCTCACCAAGGAGATGGAACCGTTCCATCACGCCCGCGTCACGAATCTCCGCCATCAGGGCGCTATTCTTTTCATCAGCCCCCGTGCCTGCGAGCAGAAAGTGCACGTTGCCTTGCGGCACCCGCGCGGCCGCTCGAACGAAGTTGCCGTGGTCCTTCATCGGATGATAGCGCGCCACGAGTCCCACGAGCATCGTGTCCGGGGGAATACCGAGATCGCGTCGCAGCTTTTCCTTCTCGTTCTCGTCGGGTTTGAACGCCTCTGTGTCAAAACCATTCGGAATAACCACGGAGCGGTTCTTCGCGTACCCCTGCGCCTGGTGCTGCCGCGCGCCGGCTTCCGAGTTATAGATCGTCGCTGCCGCGCGCCGTGACACGCGGGCCCCCAGCTGAATCATCCACCGGGTCGTCAGCTTTTCGTGGCGGATGTCCGTCAACGCGTGCCGGACGGTCATGATCAGGGGTTTGTCGCCCGGGTTACCCAGCGAGGCGGCGATGATGCCGTGATACATCCACCCCTGGATGATATCCGGTTGCGTAAGACGAATGATCCGACGCAGCTTTGCCAGTGCAAACGGCGACGGTCTGGAGCGACTCAGGTGAACGCTGTCCACGCTCACGCCGAGCTCCGATACTCTGGACGCCAGCTGGCCGGGCGGAGTCAGCGAGACCACCGCGCTGTCAAAGCGATCCCGATCGATGCTCGACAAAAGCTTGTAGAGCATCACTTCGGCCCCACCCAGCGAAAGACTCGTGGTGATGTGCAGTATCTTCATATCAGACAAGGGATGAGGGTTATCCCAGACTTGATACTACCATCTGAGCGCCCTCAGGGTGCGACCAATTGAAGTAAGAACTATATGACATTATGTAAGAAGTATACTACAATTTGTATAAAATCAATTGCACCTCTCCCACAGGAGACGCACGCATGTACGTCACACAGATTTTCATCGTCATCGTGGTCCCGGGCGGGATCCTCACCGGGTCGGTCGGCCTCCTCGCCGGCTACCGGAGGCTATAGCCGATGCCAAAAGCCCTTATCAAGAACCAGATTCGCCGTCTGCGCTTCGACCACGATGAGATGACACAACAGGAGCTCGCCAACCGCGCAGGCTGCACCCGCCAGACGATCGTGGTCCTGGAGCAGGGCCGGTATGTCCCCTCTCTGGCCCTGGCCTTTCGGATTGCCAGCGTGTTTGGAGTCCCTCTGGAGGATGTGTTTCAGTTCGAGGAAGAGAACTGACAGTCCCCATGGACGCGACACAGGCACCTCCTACGGACCGAGCGGGCTCCGCAACGCTGAGATCCAGGCGATGCCCTACCGATCTCAGCGGTTTCTGAGGAGGACCTTGAGAACCAGTATGACAACCACAGCTCCCATGACAACGGCCGTCATCGGTATCGGGCTGGCCCCACCCGACTGACGCTCGAAATAGAGAAAGGCGAGGATGCCGAAAATAAGAAAAAGCACCGCGCCAATGACCAGGGCCACCGTCTGACCACCGGCGCCAGTTCCAGTCTGGGCCAAACGCATCGCCTGCCTGATGTCTGTGCCTGTGATGTTCGGGTTCTCCTGGCGAAACCCGTCGATGGTCTCTTTTAGTCGTCTACCCAGCTCGTAGGCCCGGGGGGACGGAGGGGGAGGTTGAACAAAAGGAACAAACGCCATGGTTTCTCCTAGCTTGACTATGAGCACGTGCTGGTTTCTGTCCGGCGACCCGCCGGGCTCTCTACGACAATACGCCCCATTATGACAGATGTTTCAGCAATGGCGATCGTTTGCGCCGTCTCGTGGCCACGAGATGGGTGACCGGGAGAAGGCATTGGAGCATCTGCAGAAGGCTCTGGATCGGTGGAGGGATGCCGATCCTGTCTACAAGCCTGCCAGTGAGGCGCGGGCCACGCTCGCCGATTGGACCTCGTAGCGCCCGCCCCCCGGGGCGTCAATCACATCCAGCGCAATCGTCCGGCGCGGGCAACTTCGCCGCCTTCTTGCGGATCGCGGTCCGCTTGGCATCGAGCCATTTCAACCACTCGTCGATTCCCTCGCCCGTCGTGCAGGACATTTCCAGGATCTCGATCCCGGGGTGCACGCGCTGTGCGTGCTGTCGAAACTTGTCCTTATCGAAATTGACGTGGGGCAACAGGTCGATCTTGTTGAGCAAAAGCAGCTCGCTCTTGATCAGGGCTGCGGGGTATTTCAACGGTTTGTCATCCCCCTCCGCGACGCTGATCAGGACCACCTTCGCGTTCTCACCCAGATCGAACCCGGCCGGGCAAACGAGGTTGCCAACGTTCTCGATCAGAAGCAGATCGAAAACAGGCTTGCACGCACCACTCCCCGCCATACAGTCCGGGCAGACGCGCTTGGCGACCATCGATGCGTCGAGGTGGCAGGCACCGTCGGTCGTGATCTGCTCGACTGGGTGACCGTAGGCGAGCAGCCGCGCGGCATCGTTGTCCGTCGCGATGTCACCGGTCACCACCGTCGCCGCCCAGTCCTCCGGCAGGCGCTCCAGCGTTCTCTCCAGCAGACTCGTCTTGCCAGACCCCGGTGAGCTGATGATGTTGATCGCAAGCACGTCGTGTGCAACGAAGCATTGCCTCATGCACTCGGCTACGTGGTCGTTTGCGTTCATGAGCTTGTGCTTTGCATCCACGCGCTTCATGGCTCGTCCACCTCCAAATAGCTTATTTCCAACTCGTCTCCGGCAACAAATTGTGTTTGCGTTTCACCGCACGCGCAGCGGCTGTCGAGATTCCATACCCGAAATTCGCGCTCGCATCGGGGACACCAATGGCGATGGTGCGTCCGCTCGATCTTCAGCCTGGCGCCATCGAGGTCGGTATCGTGAACGAGCGCCTCGAAGCAGAACGCCAGGGCGTCTGCACTGACACCGGACATTTCCCCCACCTTCACACCCACCGTGACGACCCGTGCACCCGGCCGCTGTCTTGCCTGGTCTCGCACCTTGTTGAGAATCGAATCTGCTAATCCAAGCTCATGCATGTCGACTGGACCAAACTGCGCGTTGCGAAAAAGAAGACCCCGTTAACAATAAACCAGCTTGCGTCATGTGTGGCGGATTTTTCCAATGACTAATATCAATTAACCAACGAAGCGAACGCGTATGAAGAGCTTTAACACACTACTCTTTAATATGTTATGGGAACACACGTGCAAGGAATGTCGCCGGGCAACAACTCAGCATATTCTCGGCAGTTGCTCTCCGCTGAACATGTCCAGGATGATGTTTCCGCCGATCGCCGTGTTCATGGTGACGAGTCCCCGGTTCTCTTCCATCACACAACCGATGACGCCTGCGTCGGAGCCCTGCGGATGTGCACGCATCATATCGACAACCCGATCGGCGTCCGAGGGAGTCACAAAAGCGATGAAGCGTCCCTCGTTGGCGACGTAGAGCGGATCGAGACCGAGGATTTCACAGGCGCCCCGCACACCGTCATGCACGGTGACGGCCGTTTCGTCGATTTCGATATGGCGGTTCGCAGTCGTTGCTATCTCGATCAGCGCACTGGCCAGTCCGCCTCGCGTCAGATCCCGCATGCAACGAATCGCAACACCGGCGCCGAGCAGATCGAGCACGAGATCGGCGAGTGGCATCAAATCGCTTTCGATCGTGCTCTCGAACTCCAACCCTTCCCGCGATGCCATGATTGCCATCCCGTGACGACCGATGTCACCACTGACGATAACGGCGTCACCCGGTGCGATTCGACCCGGGGCGACCATCGTGTTGTGTTCGACGAGCCCGATCCCGGAGGTATTGATAAAGATCTGATCTCCCTTTCCCTTGTCGACGACTTTTGTATCACCCGTGACGATCTGCACGCCCGTCTCGCTTGCGGCTGCCTGCATCGAGCGAGTGATCTGCCAGAGCGTTTCCATCGGTAGTCCCTCCTCGAGCACTAGACCGGCGCTCAAAAAGAGCGGACGGGCCCCACACATGGCGAGGTCGTTGACGGTGCCGTAGACGGCGAGCTTTCCGATATCGCCACCGGGAAAGAAGAGCGGCTGGACGACGTACGAGTCCGTCGTGTAGGCCACACGCTGGCCACCGAGATCAAGAACGGCACCGTCGTGCCTCGCGTCGAGAAACGGATTTGCGAATGTGGGTGCAAAAATCTTGTCGATGAGCAACTGTGTGAGCTTCCCGCCCCCACCATGACCGAGCAGAATATGGGGATGATCGCTCTGTGGAATCGGGCACGTGATGGAAAGCTCTTCCCTTGCCTTGTCGTCCGGTGGTTTTAACGCCATGGCTAGACCTCCTTGCGCTCGACCCGCCGGTAGCGATGGTACGCCGCGCAGGCACCTTCCGATGAAACCATCGTAGCCCCGAGCGGCCGCTCCGGTGTGCACCGCGTAGCGAACGCGGGGCAGTCAAACGGCTTTTTGACACCCATCATGATCTCGCCGCTGATACACTCCGTCACCACCCGCTCTTCACCTGCAGATACGTCGAAACGGTGCTCCGCGTCAAACGCCGCATAGTCCCGCGATAACGTCAGTCCGCTCCGCTCGATCTCGCCTATCCCCCGCCATTCCCGGTGGATGACACAAAAAACCTCCTGAATGAGCTGCTGAGCGGTGTGGTTGCCCTGACGCCGGACCGCCCTTTCGTACTGGTTCTCTACGTCGGAGCGGCCGTCTTCCAGCTGCGAGACACACATGAATACACCTTGAAGGATATCGAGCGGCTCGAAACCGGTCACCACAATCGGCACACCGAATCGTTTTGCCATGGGCTCGTATTCCGTATAACCCATAACGGCGCATACGTGACCGGCTGCGAGAAACGCCTGCACCCGATTGCGGGGTGAGGACAGGATCGATTCCATCGCCGGTGGAACGAGAACATGCGCCACGAGAACCGAGAAGTTCTTGGTGTCTTGTTGGCGGGCCTGATACACAGCCATGGCATTGGCCGGAGCCGTGGTTTCAAAACCCACGGCAAAGAAGACGACCTCTTTGTCAGGATTGGCGACGGCCAGCTTGAGCGCATCGAGTGGCGAGTAGACGATGCGAACGTCGGCACCTCTGGATTTTGCCGAGAGAAGGCTCTCGCCGTTTCCCGGTACACGTAGCATGTCTCCAAACGAGCAGAAGATCACGGTTGGCAGCAATGCGATGGCGATCGCCTTGTCGATTGTCTCCGCCGGGGTCACGCATACCGGACAGCCCGGACCGTGTACGAGCGTCACCTCTTCCGGCAGAAGTTCGTCCACACCGAAGCGTACGATGGCGTGGGTCTGTCCACCGCACACCTCCATGATCCGCCATTCCCTCGTCGTGATGTCACGGATGGCCCTCGCGTATTCCCGGGCTTTCTCGGCGTCGCGATACTCGTCAACAAATCTCATCGTCATCCTCCTCCAACTCGCTCATCTCTTCCATCTCGGCCAGCTCGTCCATCTCATCGAGATAGTCAAAGACCCGCTGCGCCTCTTCCTCCTGGATCGTCGCCAGTGCAAAGCCGACGTGAACGAGCACGTACTCCCCAAGTTCGGCCTCGGGTACAAAGCTGAGATTGATCTCCTTTACGACGTCACCGAACTTCACCTTGCCACGCCGCGTCGTCGGGTTCGTGTCGGTGATGCTGATGATCTTTCCCGGTACGGCCAGACACATTCCGTCACACGCCCCTTTCTGATGCAAGCACCGCGGCGGCGATTTGCCCCAACGCAAGGCCGCCGTCATTTGGCGGCACGCGCTCGTGCCAGTATGGTACAAAGCCTTCGGCCCTCAGTCTCCGGATAGCACGCTCGGTGAGGAGGCGATTCTGGAAGCAGCCACCGGTGAGCACTACCCGACTCTCTCCGGACAGCCTTGAGACACAAGCGATCATGTCGACGAGCGTGTTGTGGAAAGTCGACGAGATCCGTCCAACCGGCACGGCCGCGCCCGTGTCGCGGAGTATAGCACGGATCATCGGTGCCCAATCGATCACCCGCGCCGAGCTGCCTTCACGCGCGATTTCGAACGGGTAACGCTCGTCGGTCTCGTGTCCGTCGGCCGCGAATTCCAGTGCCATCGCGGCCTGCCCTTCGAACACCGAACGGTGACGTATGTCCAATAGCGATGCAACCGCATCGAACAGACGCCCCGCACTCGACGTCCGTGGCGTGTTGAGTCCTTTTTCGAGCGCCGCGCGGATGATCCTCCTCTCCGTCCCGGAGAACTCACCGAGCGGCCGGATGTCATGCCTTTCCCACAACCGCTCCCCAAACACTTCGTGGAGCAAACCGATCGCGGATCGCCGGGGTTCTCTGACCGCAGCGTCCCCACCGGGAAGCGCGAATGTCTTGAAGTGTGCCACTCTCTCGAAGTCCGCACCGCCGGTCCGGAGGAACTCCCCACCCCACACCGTGCCGTCGGGACCATAGCCCGTCCCGTCCCAGCAGATTCCCAGAACGGGATCTTCGATCGAGTGCTCCGTCATGCAGGCCAATACATGAGCGTGATGGTGCTGAACCCGGACGAGCGGCCGCCCAAGGGATTCGGCGTACGCCGTCGACGGATACTCCGGATGCATGTCACAGACGACGCGTTCGGGGCGGGAGCCGTATAGATCCTCGAACCGTTGAATGATGCTCTCGAAACGTCGAACGGCGGAGGTGCTCGACAAATCGCCGATGTGCTGGCTGACAAACACGCGGCCGTTGGACAGAACCGCCGTTGTGTTCTTGAGGTGGGCTCCAACCGCCAGCGTGCCGGCCGACTCCGAACCGGTCGCGCGTACCGGAAAGGGTGACGGAGCGTAACCGCGGCCGCGCCTTATCACAACCGGTCTGTCTGCCATGACGCACACGACCGAATCATCCAGCGGGCTCACGATCTCGCGATCGTGATCGAGAAAGAGATCGGCCACCGAGCCCAGCCTGGCGAGCGCCTCACCCCCGTCGGTGCAAATCGGCTCGTCGGACAGATTGCCGCTCGTGGCAACGATGGGAGTACCGAGTTCCGCCATGAGCAGATCGTGCAGTGGCGTATACGGCAGCATCACACCCAGGTACGGATTGTCCGGAGCCACCGAACGAGCCACGGTTCGGACGGGTCTGGCCCGCACCAGAACGATGGGCGCCTCGGGGGAGGTCAGCAGCCGGATCTCCAGACGGCTAACCTCGCAGTGCTCGAGAACGGCGTCGAGCGATGGAAACATCAACGCCAACGGCTTCTCCTCCCGCCGCTTGCGTTCGCGCAACATCTTCACCGCGCTGTCATCGAGCGCATTCACCATCAGATGAAACCCGCCCATCCCCTTGACCGCAACGACCCCACCCTGTCGCAACATCCCGGCCGTCTCGCGGAGTCCCTGATCCGCCGTGGCGACGACCTCGCCATTGCGATTCAGAAGCCGAAGGCGTGGCCCGCAATCGGGACACGCGTTCGCTTGGGCGTAAAACCGCCGGTCGCTTGGATCCAGGTATTCATCCCCACACCGATCGCACATGTCGAACTCCATCATCGATGTGTTCGGCCTGTCGTACGGCAGAGAGTTAACGATACTGAATCTGGGTCCACAGTTTGTGCAGCTCGTAAACGGATACCGGTACCGTCGATCATTCGCATCGAAAATCTCGCGCCGGCAGTCGGGACAGGTGGCGATATCCGGCAGAATCAACGCGGTGGTGACCCCGCGGTCGTCGCTTGGACGAATCTCGAAAGTGCGCTCGCCGTTCGGGATGACGAGTGTCACATCCGTCGTGTCGACGACGGCGTTGGGCGGTTTCTCCTCCGCAATCCGATGGAGAAAACGCGCTACGGCCGCTCCCGGGCCCTCGGCCTCTATCAGAACGCCGTGTGTGGAATTGCATATCCAGCCACCCACGCCCATTTCCGATGCCAGACGATAGATAAAGGGGCGATAGCCGACACCCTGCACAATCCCCTGCACGGTCACCCGTATGCGTTGCGATCCGTGGACGTCTTCGCGGAGATCGACACTCATTCCTTCACCTCGTGGAGTATTCGCGTCTTCGCCTCCAACACGGCGCGCTCGACTTCCGCTGTCAGACCCTTGCCCGCCCCGAAGTTGTCGCCTTCGATGCCATAGACGAGCAGACGGTTTGGGAGCTTTCCAAGCACACGCCCAAGCTCGATCGCAGCGCTGACACCGAATGCATGTGTCGAATAACGGAATAGTTCTTTTGGCGGGGGATCGGCCAGCGCGTCAAAACAATAGACATGGCCGGCCTCGTTGTGTCCTCTGACAGCGTCGATCACAACGGCGAGGTCACGTCCGTCCCACGCTTCCAACAGAGACGTCGCCTCGCCCTCGAGCTCTACGACGGTGACGTAATCCGGGACACTCGCACGCAAAGCACGCGCCGTCGCGAGACCGACACCGTCGTCACTGCGGAATTCGTTGCCCACACCGATTATGACGGCACTCCCTGTGCGTCCTTCCGGCCGCAGGTGACGTCGTCCTCGCCGCGGGTCCTCTCGTCGATTACGCCATGGTTGCTCGCAAAGCTTCTCGCCCGCGGGGGCCCTATCGACACCACCCGCGACTGACGCTGCCGGGGGAGAAGGATCCTTGCTCGATCTCCGTGGCATGGGTGGATCACCTGCGCTCGACGTGCAGATTCAGGAAATGGGCTGAGCACGATATGCACGGATCGTAGTTTCGGATGGCCTGCTCGCACTGCCACTGCAGCTGGTCATCCGGCAGATGGATGTTGCGCTCCACGTACAGATACAAATCCTCTTCGATCCGCTTCTGATTCTGGGAAGTGGGTGCAACAATCCTTGCGTCGGTTATCAAACCGTCATCGTCGATCGTATAGCGGTGATACAGAATCCCTCTCGGTGCTTCGGTACACCCGTGCCCCGTCCCCGCCACCGGTTCGACATCGACGGCCGGCGCGTCGGGCATCTGATAATCCTCGATGATCCGAAGCGCTTCTACACACGCATAGAGGGTCTCCACGGACCTCACGATAATGCTCTTGAAGGGGTTATTGCAGACCGGGCCCAGTCCGGCACCGCGTGCCGCCTCCTGAACCTCGGTCGGTAAGAGGTCATAATTCAGATTGTAGCGCGCATTGGGTCCGACAAAATACGATCCCCTCGCCAGCAATCTGCAGTGCAACGCAGTCGAGTGCTCGACGTGCTCTTCGACGAAGTGATCGAAGAACTCGCAAATGTCGATGTCCAGGCCCTTGCTCGACACCAACCGGCCCTCATTCATGGGGTACTCATCGGGGTGCCTCAACGCGACCATTTCGTAGTCCTGCTCGAAATCGGGAAACTCGAAGCCGGCAACCAGCTTGATCGTCTCGTGTGAGATCTCGATCGCCTTTTCGACCTTGTCTCTGAAGGCAAGAAGCTCCCGCCGGGTCGGGACCCGATAGAAACCACCGACACGCACATTGATCGGATGAATCTCGCGGCCGCCCACGAGCGCGAGCATCTCGTTGCCGATCTTCTTTAGAAGCAGCCCGCGTTCGACAACTTCGCGATGATCCTGTGCGAGCTCGATGGCACTCGGGTATCCGAGGAAATCGGGCGTATGCAGCATATAAACGTGGAGCACGTGGCTTTCGACCCACTCGCCACAGTAGATCAAGCGACGCAGCTCCCGAAGCGGGCCATCGACAACCACGCCGCAAATATCCTCCATCGCATGGCACGAACTCATCTGGTAGGCCACCGGGCAGATACCGCAGATGCGCGCGGTAATGTCCGGGGCCTCGGTAAAGCGGCGACCGCGCATGAACGCCTCAAAGAAACGCGGCGGTTCGAATATCCTGAGCTTTACGTCTTCGACCTTCGCGCCGTTGATTTTGATATACATGGCCCCCTCACCCTCCACGCGTGCGAGGTAGTCGACCTTGATGCGACGGCGCTTCCCGGGTTTTCGCTTTGAAGACGACGGTTTATTCTTCCTTGTCATGGGCCTCACTCTCCACACGAAAAGCCTCCGCACCCGCATTGTACGTGCGAAACGCGCGGACGAGGTCTGCGCTCGATACGCCGAGTCGTTTCTTCCACCATTCGCTCAACGCCGAGGGGTTCGGCGAATCCATTGGGCCGTAGCAGCCAAAACAACCCCGGTTGTAGGAGGGGCACAGCGCGTCGCAACCGGCGTGCGTGACCGGCCCCAGACACGGGGTTCCCTGCGACACCATCACACAAACGGTCCCCCGGCGCTTGCATTCCACACAAACGCTCGCGGTGGAGATGTTCGGCCTGCGGTGATTGAGAAAGGCGCTGATGACCTCGAGGAGCTGGTGTTTGTTGATCGGGCATCCTCTCAACTCGAAGTCAACCCGGACATGATCAGCGATCGGGGTCGACCGTTCCAGCGTATCGATGTACTCGGGGTGCGCGTAGACAACCGGGATGAACTCATCAACATCCTTAAAGTTGCGCAGCGACTGAATCCCGCCCGCCGTCGCGCAGGCCCCGATCGTGACCAGGAATTTGGACTCGCGGCGCACCTTCTGAATCCTGGCCGCATCGTGCTGTGTCGTTATCGATCCCTCGACCAGGGCAAGGTCATACGGGCCTTTCACAACCTTGCGTGTCGCCTCGAGAAAATAGGCGATCTCCACCGCCTCCGCCACGGCCAGTAGCTCATCCTCGCAATCGAGGAGGGAGAGTTGGCAGCCGTCACACGACGCGAATTTGTGCACGGCAAGTTTCGGTCTTCTTTGCTTCTTGGGCATTAGACCTCACGCACGTTCATAAGCCACTCGATGTCGTCGAAACGAAACACCGGACCGTCCTTGCACACGAACTTTGGACCGAACTGGCAGTGTCCGCAGAAACCAACCGCGCACTTCATGTTTCGCTCTAAGGATACCCAGATGTTCTTCCGTTCCAGCTCGAGATCCAGAAGTTTGTTGATGGTGAATCGCATCATGATTTCCGGTCCACAGATCATGGCGACGGTGTCTTCCGGATCATACACGGCATATGGAATAAGCGTTGTGACAACACCGACGTGTCCATACCAGTCGCTGTCAGCGTTGTCGACGGTGACCTCTACCTCGATATCAAAACGGCTCCGCCACTTCTCCAACTCTGGAATATAGAGCATCTCCCGAGGAGACCGGGCGCCATAGAGAAGCGTAATCCGACCGTAACGATCGCGGTGCTCGAGCAGATCGTAGAACGCCGGTCGCAGTGGCGCCAACCCAATGCCTCCCGCGATGATGATGACATCGGCGCCCGCCGCCCGCCTGACCGGCCAGCTACTGCCAAAGGGGCCACGCACGCCAACTACCCCACCACGTTTCTGCGCGCACAACGCCTCGGTCAGCTCGCCGACCCCGCGAATGGTATGGATCAATGTCGGCGCGCCGTGTGGATCGCCACTTATCGAGATCGGAGCCTCTCCCTTGCCCGGCAGGTAGAGCATGTTAAACTGCCCGGGCTCGAAGGCCATTGCCCTGGCCCCCGTGTCGGTCGGTTCCATAAACAACGTGGCCGTATCGTGCGTCTCTCTTCGCGTACGCACGACGGTGTACGGCTGCGGGATCATTGGATCCACGCGCATCCCCGGGTTATCGTTTTGTGCTATCGCCATATATATCCAGCATCTGTATTCGCAACGAGTGAAGCCGATCGATCATTACTTGAGCGAAACGCTTCATCAGATCATAGCCAAAGTCGTTGTTCTCTTCGGATTTGCCGCGAAGACACCTTCCATCGAACGCCACGGCCCGTGTGAGCACAACGGCGCGCGCATCGTATTGCCGCTTGTAGGGCGGAAACAGCCAGGACCAACCCAACACCTCTCCCTCTTTGATTGTTTCTATCGTTACCGGGCCCCGATGCGGCACAAAGATATCGAGTCCCACCCGTCCGTGCCGGACCAGATAGAAGAAATCGGCGTCATCGCCTTCCTTGAAAATCTGTTCCCCCTGCTTGAACCGGACGTTGGCCCCACAGCCGGCAATGAGATCGATGTATTCGGGTGCCATGCCCTCGAACAGCGGCTGATCTACCAGAATATCTGCTATTCCCTTCACGATTGCACCTCTTCCTGCTCTTCAGGTTTTTCCTTTTTGCGCCTGTCATCGGCCCGTATGGCCGCCGCTTCTTCGGTGATATCGATCCCGACGGGACACCAGGCGATACACCGGCCACAACCGACGCAGCCGGAGGAATCAAACTGATCGAACCACGTGGCAAGTTTGTGCGTTATCCAGTGACGGTATCGGGCCGTCGACGACGAGCGAATGCTCCCACCATGGATATAAGAAAAGTCTGTTGCAAAACACGAGTCCCATTTCCGCCAGCGTTCGGCGTTTTCGCCGGTGAGATCTGTTGTGTCCTCCACGGTCGTACAAAAGCACGTTGGACACACAAGCGTGCAATTGGCGCAGGAAAGACACCGCTTCGATACGTCATCCCAACGGGGGTGCTCGTAGTTGCCGCACAGCAGATCCCTGATCCCGTCGGTATCCATCGAACGCTCGATCTGGCCCACCGCGCGTTCCGTCGCCGCCTCGGACGCCGCGCGCTCATCCTGCGTGGCCTCTTTGTGAGATAGCTCCCCGAGCACCTCCGCACCGGCGTCCGATCCGACCTCGACGACAAAGTAGTGACGACCGTCGTCGATGATCTCGGTCAGCGCGAGATCGTACCCGGCACTCACCCGGGGGCCGGTGTTCATCGATGTACAGAAACACGTCTTCGCCGCCTGCCCGCAGTTGACCGCCACGGTAAAGACGCCCTCCCGGCGCTTCCTGTAGACCGGGTCGACGAAGTCACCCTTTGTGAGAACCTTGTCCTGGATGGCGATGGCGTGGAGTTCGCACGAACGGGCGCCGATCAGCGCGTATTTTGGCGGGGTCTCGTCGCCCTCGGAGATGATTTCGAAGCGGGTCCCCGATGTTTTTGCGCTCCACAGACGGGTCGCGGGAGGGAGTAAGAAACGCTTCCACGAGTGGGGTCCGACGACGTAGCCAAACAGAGCGTTGTCGTCTCTCTTGCGGAGACGGTACACGCCCCCGTCCTGTTCATCGGTTACACCCAGGGGCAGGTCGTTTGTGGATTCCAGCTCCTCATAGACGATCGCGCCGTCGCGCACCACGGGGCCAACAAGCGTGAAGCCTCTGTCTTTGAGCACTTTGAAAAGCAGATCCAGTGCGTCCCGTTCGATGGTTTGCATGGGTATCCGAATCCGTGGGAGTGCCTTATCGCCGAGAGAACCAGCGACGGTATCGGTCGAGTCGTGCTCGATTGATTCGCCGACCAGATCCTCGCCAGGATCCGAGACGGCCATTTCTGCTAATCTAGCAGAATCGATTTGCGAAGTCAGCTTCGAAACGCTGCATTCCTGACAATCCATGGGTTTAGCTGGAGAACTATTTCACGTGCACAGTTCACCGCGGCCCCGCTGCGATCGGCACCCGGCCATCAACTGGCGAGCGACGGACGCTCTTAAAACGCTTCGTTGATGGTAATGTAAGGGCCGGGGGTCCCGCCGATAAGGCCGAAGTCCAATCTCACGCTGATGCCTTCGCCCCGGTCGATCAGGAATCTTATGCCGCCTCCGGCAGCGGTTTTGAAATCTCGCAGACGAAACTCGGAGAGCCTTGGGGCGACATCTCCGACGCCGACAAACGCGGCCACCCCAAGCCTCCACCAGACCCGCCGTCGCCATTCGGCCTGGAGCACCACCGCGTGTTTGTCACGATAACGCCCCGTGTAGTAACCGCGCATCAACTCCGAGCCACCAATCTGTGACATCATCTGAAACGGCGGGTCACCGTGAATGAAGCTGAACACCGCCTGGAAGGCGAGAACGTTTTTTTCGAGCAGAGAGAAGTACGTGCGCAGGTCCAGGACATAGCGCTGGAATGTAAAATCGCTCCCCAATGCGCGATCGAAGAACATGGCTGAGAATGTGTGAAAGCTCCCGTGCATCGCATAGAACAGGTTGTCACGACTATCCCACGTAAAGACTGGCCCCAACCCGGACACCGTCCCCCCGTCGCTTCCCGAAATCGTTCCGCTATCGAGCAACCCGTCCGGCTCTATGTCACTGGTCTCCGAGTACCCACCTTCATACCGAAGCCCGAGGCTGAACCGGGAGACAATCAACCGCTGCAAGGACGCCGCGAAGAAAAGCGTTCGGGGTGTATAACTCTCCTCGTTGGAGTCCGGTGTGTCGGGACCGATGCCCCAGAAGAGATCGGGGAACTTGAGGAAACCGAGGCCACCGGTGATACGATAGAGCTCCCGTTTGAGGTGCAACTCGTAACCCACGACCGCGATGACCTGGCTTTTCGCGGTGAAGATCAGCGTCGGCGCGACGGTGGATGGACGGGCGTCCTCACTTCGGTCTTCACCTCGAAAGAAGAGCAGGACCGAGACGCCTCCGGCAAACCCCGTTTCCGGTGTGTAGAAAACGGCGGGAAGAAACGTGTAGCCGAACCCTTTGTGCTGGGTCGTGTCGGGCTCGGTGCTCACCGTATCCGTCGCCGGGGTAGTCTGGGCCGCGGCGTATCCGGGCACGAGCCAAACGAGCAGACAGATAACGAAGACGCGAGTCGGTTGGCCGAGTCCCACGAGACGCTCCTTTGCTCCCTGCGCCGATCCCCTCATGGCCTCTGCGGACTCCTCAAACCCCTGTCGTATCGCCCCTTCGGCCATATGCGCGGGACACCGAGTATACCATTCCCGCACGGTCCCGCCATGCCGATATGGGCGGTGGCCACGGGCGACGAAGTCATCGAGAGGGCACGGTGCGGGTGTACTGCGAGTGATCGGTTCAACGCTCAAGGAAATGGCCCCACGAGCGTTATCTCCTCGACAACGGTTTCGCTGCCGTCCTGCGATGTCGCCTGTACGAGCATCCGAATTGGGTGCTTGCCCGTTCGCTGTGTGAGACGCTGCGGGAACTTGAAGAAGATGTGGTTCTGGACGGTCTTCCCCCCCGCCAGAGACAGTGGATACGTTGGCGCCACCAACTCGACGTCCTCGGCGGCGGGCCCCTCGATCGCCAGGGTGATCTCCTGCTCTTCGAACATCTGGTTTTTGATTTTGACCTTGTAGTGGTTGATGATCTGCGCCGTTCCGTCGTCGAGCGTCTTCTTGGTATAGGGTGTCTCGATGGCGCGGATGAACTTGGCGTCAATCGTCCCTCTCGTCGCCACAACGACCGAAAAACTAATGAGAAGCACGGCAAGAACGCTCGCATAGATCACGTTGGCCGGCCGGAGAACGCGACGCCGCTCACCGGCCATCTCGGCCTCCGTCGAATAGCGGACGAGCCCTTTGGGGCGCTCGATCTTGGCCATGATCTGATCGCATGCATCGATGCACGCCGTGCAGGCCACGCACTCCAGCTGGATCCCCCTGCGGATATCGACACCCGTCGGACAGACTTGCACGCACCGATAACAGTTCACGCAGTCGCCTTGTTCTGTGCCTTCCGGCTCGGTGCCTTTGCGCGGCTCCCCACGTGTCTCGTCGTACAGAACCGCCGTCGAGTTACGATCCATCAACACCGATTGGAATCGACCGTACGGGCACATGATCATACAGAACTGCTCGCGAAACCACCCGAAGTCGAACAACAGGATACCGGTCAAAACGGTCACGAAGATAAAGGGTGTGAGGTTCTCCATGGGCGTGCGTTGTGACATGGCGAGTAGCCGGTCCGCGCCAACGAAGTACGCTGCAAAACTGTGCGCGATGTTCGTGCTCACAAACCAGAAGAGAAACCACTTGAGCGATTTCTTCCATATCTTGTCCCGTGTCATTGGCGCGTGCGCCAGCCGGATACGTTGGATATGATCGCCCTCGATCCATCGCTCGATCCGCCGGTACACTCGGTCGATAAAAACGGTCTGCGGACATGCCCATCCGCACCAAACGCGTCCCCATGTCACCGTGACAAAGGCGAGGCCTATGGCGAGAATCCCGAGGACGAAGAACACCATGGGCATGTCATGCGCCCAAAACGTAGTGCCAAAAAACGCGAAACGCCGGTTGGGAATGTCCAGCAACACGGTCTGGTGTCCGGCAAAACGTGTCCAGGGGAGCGCGAGAAAGATAATGATGAGAAACAGATAGAACCAGTCGCGGTTGCGGCGCCAAGGACCTGACACGTCGGCCGGATTGAGGGCAATGTGGTGTCCGCGCTCATCGAATGATGCGGGACGGTCCTCGGGTAGCTCGTATTGCGATGTCTTCTTCGTGGCCATTGCCAGCAATCCTGGTTGTCGGTCTGCCCTTGCTCGACCGCGATTACTCCTCTGTACGTGGGATGAGCTGACCCTCAGGGGTCTTCGCGTTTGGCGGGTCGGTGCCACGAAGCGAGATCACATATGCCGCGAGCGGGGCATGCTCCTCGGCGGGAATAATCGGCCCCCAGGGAGGCATGCCTTTGTCGGGGAAACCGGATCTTATGGAGGCCAGGATCCCTGGCATCCCACCGCGGCTGTGGAGCCAGTAGTCATCGGTCAGGTTTGGACCGACGGACCCCTCGCCGTTCTCACCGTGGCATGCGATACAGGTTTCCGCAAACCGCGCCTTGCCTACGGCGAGCACCCCTTCATCCGCAAGCATCGCCGCCACATCGTACTGCTCATCACCGGCGCTCTGCTCCGCGGTCGTAGCCGCTTGCGCCTCGGTCACCTTTTTCATACGGCGGTTGAGCGTCTCGTCGCTCGACGGACCCGGTCCGAGCTGGAAATATCCGTAGTAGATCACCGCGAAGACAATCGCTCCATAGAACGTCGCGAGCCACCACTTCGGCAGCGGGTTGTTCAACTCCTCGATGCCGTCGTAGTCGTGACCTTCGATGGGAACGTCGTATTCCGTCTTAGTCATTTGAGTCTCCCTCATCGAGCGGCATACGCGCCATACGTTGATAGAACCTTTTCCCCGATCGCCTGTACGTCCAGGCCGCGAAGGCAACAAAAACGACAAAGAAGATGACAAACGCCGCTGCCAGCCAGTTGCCTCCGGTAAACTGTGATAGCACCTCTTCTCTCATTCTCTCACTCCCCGCTTATTTGCCCGGATTCAGTGATCCCCTATCACTACGGTTGTCCGCCTGGCGCGATCCGACCTCCAGCGCCGAACCACCTGACGCACCGGTCTGTCCCGGCGGCCCAGCCTTTTTGCCCAGCGCCTGCAAATAGGCGATCAGCGCCACGATCTCGCGCTGTTCGAGACGGTCATCAACGATGCCCTGCTCGCGTAGCCCGTCGGCGATCCGAGCCGCCTCCCACTCTGCAAGGATATCTGCGCTGCCCACGACGTCATCGCTGTAAGGCACTCCGAGGTATTTCATCACGGAGAGCTTTTTGCGCAACACGTAGAAATCAGTGTTCTTGTTGAGGAGCCACCGGTAGCTCGGCATAATCGACATCCTCACGAGATCGCGGGGGTTTAGCATATGCCGATAGTGCCAGAGGTCCGGATACTTACCTCCGACACGAGCCAGATCAGGGCCGGTACGCTTCGACCCCCACTGAAACGGCCGGTCGTACATCGACTCCTCGATCGTCGACGGTTCACCAAAGCGAACCACGTCTTCCGGCAGCTTGCGGATCTGCTGCGAGTGACACAAATAACACCCCTCACGCACGTAAATATCACGGCCGGCCAGCTCGAGAGGCGTGTAGGGTTCCGTCTGCGCATCCGGTTTGACCCACCGGTGCAGCGAGAGAATCGGCGCGACCGAAAACACGGACGCGACAAGGATCGCGAGCAACGCGAAGACCGTAAACATCGCGGCGAGGCCCTCGAGCCTGCGGTGCCCCGTTCCCAGCGGGGTTGCCTTCATGTCGTGCATGGGCCGGACAATCCTCTCGTCCTTCTGCTTGTCGCGAGCCTGGTTGAGCGTGAAAAGCACGTTATGCACCATGATAAACACGCCCGTTATATAGAGCGCACCACCAACGGCACGAACCCAGTACAGCGGAACGATCCGTGTCACGGTCTCGACGAAGTCCGGATAGGCGAGGAACCCGTCGGCCCCAATGGCCCGCCACATCAGCCCCTGTGTCAGGCCCGATGCCCACATCGATATGTAGTAGAGGAGAATCCCTAAGAGCCCGATCCAGAAATGCGCCTCTGCGAGCCGCTTGCTATAGAGGGGCACTTTCCAGAGCTTGGGCACCAGATAGTAGACCATCCCGAACGTGAGGAACCCATTCCACCCCAGGGTGCCGCCGTGGACGTGTCCGATGATCCAGTCCGTGTAGTGAGCAAGCGCGTTGACGCTCTTGATCGCAAGCAGGGGGCCCTCGAACGTCGACATACCGTAGAACGTCACCGCCACCACAAAGAACTTGATGATCGGCTCGGTGCGCACCAGGTGCCACGCGCCTCGCAGTGTCAACAGCCCGTTGATCATCCCGCCCCAGCTCGGCGCCCACAGCATCAGGCTGAAGATCATACCAAGCGTCTGCGCCCAGTCGGGCAGGGCCGTGTTGAGCAGATGGTGCGGACCGGCCCAGATATAGATAAAGATCAGCGCCCAGAAATGAATGATCGACAGCCGATAGCTGTACACAGGTCTATTAGCCACTTTGGGTATGTAGTAATACATAAGACCGAGGAACGGTGTTGTCAGAAAAAACGCCACCGCGTTGTGGCCGTACCACCACTGTACGAGCGCGTCCTGGATCCCCGCGTACACCGGGTAGCTCTGGAACATGGCCACGGGAATCTCGATTGAGTTGACGATGTGGAGAACCGCCACCGTGACGATCGTCGCGATGTAGAACCACAGGGATACATAAAGGTGCTTCTCCCGACGTCGTGCGAGCGTGCCGAAGAAGTTGACGGCAAAGATGATCCACACCACGGCGATCGCGATGTCGATGGGCCACTCGAGCTCGGCGTACTCCTTGCTCTGCGTCAGGCCGGCGGGGAGCGTGATCGCCGCAGCGACGATGATCAGCTGCCAGCCCCCGAAGTGCAGCCAGCTCAGCACATCGGAAAACATCCGCGCCTTGCAAAGCCGCTGTGTCGAGTGATAGATCCCGGCAAATATGGCGTTACCGGCAAAGGCAAAGATCGCGGCGTTGGTGTGAAGCGGCCGCAGGCGCCCAAA
>CBDVBZ010000028.1:0-30634 GCA_965372355.1 uncultured bacterium
CCGGTTTGGCAAACCGGGTCTCGTATCGAAGTCATCCATCTCGTTATTGAGCAGAATCCCCGTGCCGGGAACGACGAACTTGGAGCCAAAAAGCGCGTTGACCGTTGTTGTCAGCGTAACGACACCCCCCCACCGATCCATGACGACGAGGTGTGTCGTGTGGGTTGATTCACCACCGGGGTGACCGCCCGGGATCTTCTTGGAATCTCCCGGTGGCGCGGCCGGCAGAAGCTCGGCACGCTGCCGAAGGTACGGCGCGCTCAGAAGCTCGTCCACCGTCACGGCCATCCGCTTCGGGTCGGCGAGCTGTGTGTTGCGATCTGCGAAGGCCAGTCGAAGCGCTTCGATCAGAGCAACCCACCGACGCGGATCGTCACGTTTGTGTTCGAACGCCTTCTGGTGGATCAGAAACGATAGCGCCTGGCCAAATGCAAGGGAGCCGGAGCTTGGCGGAGGCATCGTGATGAGTGTGATATTCGAAAAACCGGCCCCGGCCAACGGTAGTCGCCCGGGCACCCGAAACTCAGCTCTGTAGGACGCCAGATCAGCGGTCGTCCAAATACCGCCCGCCCCGCGCGCGCCATCGACGAGTCGCCGCGCCAGCTCACCCCTGTAAAACGTCTCCGCACCGTCGTGCGCGATGAGACAGAGCGACGCCGCGAGCTCTCTTTGAACGAGCCGGCGGCCCGCCCGCGGACATCGGCCGTTTTTTGAGAACACCCGCCGGGTCGAGTAGAAGCGGCGCAGCTCGCTCCAGTTTTCCTTGAAGCTCTCGGCGAGCCTCTCGCTCACGGCAAACCCCTGCACGGCGAGTTCGATCGCCGGGGTCACCAACTCGGGCCATTTCATCGACCCGCTTCTCTCCCACGCGGCGTACAACCCCGCGGGTGTACCCGGTATCCCGGACGCCAGCGGGCCCAACTCGGTTGCATCGGGTTTGCCGGCGGCCGCCAGATCGAGATACAAATCCCTGTATGCGGCTGACGGCGCCGTTTCGCGAAAGTCGAGCGCCCAGAACTCACGCTCCGACGAATCGTAGGCGATCATAAATCCGCCCCCGCCGAGGTTGCCCGCCTCCGGGAAGGTCACCGCCAGGGCAAAGGCCGCCGCGACAGCCGCGTCGACGGCGTTGCCACCAGCGCGCAGGATATCGGCGGCCACACGCGTCGCGTTTGGCTCTTCCGTTACCGCAATACCGCCGTACCCTACCGCCCAAGACGGCCCGTTCTGGAAAGGTTCGTCGGCGAGATATCTATGGGGGGACGTGTCTGACCTGGAAGGGCTAGTGGCGTGGTGGCAACCGCTCGACAAGAGAAGCGTTGCCATTACGAGCAGCGCCGACAGAAATGCTCGTCGTACACTCATTCGGCTCGACCCGTCCAAACGAACTCCCCATTCTCCGCGCGCCAATCGAGTCCAAAGAACCCGGCGCCGCACACAATACCACCCTCGTTCCCACTTTCCGGAGGACAGAACACGACGACATCGGGATACGCGAACCCGGCCTGGAGGTACGGTCTTCGATCGGTGAGGCGCATACCAACGATACCGGTACCGCCCACCGCGCCGACGCACGCGACGTCACTTCCCCGCCGTGGTCGAATGACCAGTACGCCGAGATCCTTGCCCTTGATCTTCTTCTTGCCGATACGGATCTCGTTCGGACGAATGCGGATCTTGTCCTCTTTGATGAGCGTCCAGGCGGCGTTTGTTTTTTCGTTACCGTAGAGCACGACATTCCGGTCGGGTTCGGCCCGGGGATCGAAGTCGACATCGCGCACGACCTCGATCGCCCCGTTCCCCTGATACCAGAACGTCTCCGCATCGAATCGCGACTTGGCGAATGCCCATTGGTTCTCCGCGTCCGTACCCTTCGTACCGTAGACAAACGTCACCCGGTGGTTGAACAGATCCTTGAACGTGCCGTAGCGATGGGGCCCTTTGATCGTTGGTGGGGCCGGCGGCGTATCCACCCACTGTCCCTCGACGCGGTGGATCGTCAACGCGCTCTTGCGGGTCGGATAGTCGATCGGGCGGAGCAACTGACCGTCCAGTTCCACGGTCAGAGGACCCGAGGGTTCGATGTGTGTCAGATCGAACGTCATCCGCTGCACATTATCCGTCCACCCGACAAACCGCCGCTTGCCGGGATCGAAACGGATATCGACGCTGCTCATCTCGAGCTGTTTTGTCTGCGCTTCGATACGTACCCAGTGATTCCACGCAGACACACCGGGGCTTGGGGTGCGAAACCGAACACGGCGCACCTCGTCGCTTGCCGGCACGGTGTGATGCGCGAAGAAATCGAACATGGGAAACCAGTCTACGCAGTCCGCACCGTCCTCATCGCTCTTGTCCCACCAATGGCCCGCATCCGGTTCTTCGTGATAGATGAAGTCTTTATGAAATGTCTCGAGGTGCGACACAATGCGCTGCGATTCGGTCGCCGGCACGTTGTCGTCATCCGCACCGTGCAGCACGTAGACACCGAGCGGCTCGAGGTTCTCCGCCAGCGCCATCGTGCGGCTGGGTGATGTGGCCCGCATGAGCATTTTCTCGATTGGCGTGTCCATATCGACAGCCCGGCTGGGACGGTACGACCAGAAACTGATCCACCCGGCGCTCGGTCCGAGGGCCGCGAAACGATCGGGATAGAGCATGCCGATATGCCACGTACCGTGTCCACCCATCGAGTGCCCGGTGAGATACACACGTCTCTCGTCGACACCAAGGGTGCGCATGGAGATCCCCAACACCTCGATCGCATCGACGCGACCCCAGTCCTCCCAGTTGAAACCATACGGCCGGCGATTTGTCGGGGCCACGATGTGGCCCCACGACTTGGCCTTGTACGCCCCGGATTGGTTTATCGCCTCGACCGCTGCGCCATGGACAGACAGAAAAAGAGCGGCGGTGCTGTCTGCGTTTTGCGCGGGATTCACGGAGAAGTACTGCACGCTGCCGTCGATACCACTGACAAACGTCCGTTTCTGGTTCTCGTTCGGCCGTTTGGCATCGAGCACGATTTCCCGCTCATCGACCACCTCCTGAGGTCCGTCGGCGGGGCGTATCACCTCGAGACGAAGCCGTTGCTTGCCGGGTAGCGCCGGCGCCTTGCCACTTATTTTGAACGGCACCTTGAACACACTGAGCGGCTGGATCGTCGGGACGCGGACTCTCGTCTCTTTGTTGCTCTCGAGTAAGGCGATCAGGATGAGATCATCTGCCGGGCTGGTGCTCGCGTTGACCAGCACCACGGCCGCCCAGTCGTCGACAGGTTTGCCCACGATGAGATCGGGTACCGTAGCATCACGCTCGTTGATCATGACCGGTGACCGTGGCTCGTGCAGGGTCACCTTGATGCCGGCCAAACGGCCGCCTTGAAAGATCAGATCGTTCGTACCCTGAGTCAGACGGATCGGGATGAGTGAGTAATCGAAACGCGGTTCCCACGACTCCCACGTTTCCTTGTACTGGTACAGGTTGCCGACCCGTGGCTCGCCGTTTACGTACACCATCCGGTGCGCCATCGCCTCGAGAATCGCAACGCGTTCGCGATCCTCTTCGAGCGCGACATAGACGTATCCTCCCTTGACCTCGTCGTCGACCAGCCAACCGTCCTCGTCGGCTACAACACGCCTCCAACGCCGCTCGTCTCCCGCGCCGGACGCGACAACGTCCCCCGCTGTCGGTCGAGACCAGGTGCGCATGACGACGCCGAGCTCCACGGGATCGATCGAACCGGCGCTCCGATACCAATCGTAGCCTCGGAGTACCAGGCCTTCCCGAATGGATATGACGTCGGATGGCTTCGCGACAGGGGTGTCAACAAGCAGCGCGCAAAGCGCGGCCGCACAGCAGAATGCTATCGCGCAGCGGCGGATAGTGTCCGAAGATATGCGCAACGATCGAAGCACGTTGCCTAATACTACAACAGCCGCCCGGAGTCTCCGAGATCAATCGGCGATCGGGGGCATTCTGCGTCCCGTACTTGCTCGAATCCGGCTGAACGGTGAGAAGTGTCGATACGGGATATTAAGAGGATCTTCGCCTTGCGGCAGCACAAGCTCACCGAGATCTTTCCCTGATCCCAACCACATCCTCGACAGCGGACCCATTTTGTCGTATTCTTGATCTTGCCGCCGCCCCGTGGTGGGCGGCGACGGGCGCCGCTCCGGACCCCAGCCAGGAGGCACGCCGATGTCGTCTGTCGTTCCCGCGATCGGATATGTCATCATTGCGATGGCGTTGGCCATCTTGATCGCCCCGGGGACGCTCAAGACGGTTTTCGAGCACCTCGTAACCTCGGATCGGCTCTACATCGTGGCGTGATCATCACCCTGGTTCTCGGCGCTCTAACGGTCTATGCGGGAAGCTAGAAATCAACGTAACCACTTAACAGACAAATGATTACAATAAGACGCGAGACAGAGAAAGACGCATCCGGCATTCGCAACGTGCACGAACAGGCGTTCGAGACCCCCGTCGAGGCGAATGTCGTCGAGGCCCTCCGCAAACGGGGTGTGGTCACGTTGTCGCTTGTCGCGGTGCGCGACGGCCAGATCGTGGGCCACATCCTCTTCAGCCCCGTCGACATCCGGACGGAGAGTTCTTCGCATACCGCAGTGGCGCTGGGCCCGATGGCAGTTCTACCCGATGCACAGCGGATGGGGCTCGGCTCGCGGCTCGTCAAGCACGGGATCGAGGACCTCCGCCACGGCGCGCACAGTCTCGTCGTTGTTCTCGGACACCCCACGTACTACCCGCGTTTTGGTTTTGTAAAGGCCAGCGGCTACGGGATCGGATGCGAGTTCGATGTCCCCGACGAAGCATTCATGATCCTCGAGCTCCAGAAGGGCACATGGAAAGGCCGCCGGGGCACCGTCCACTACCAACCGGAGTTCCACGAGGCCTAACCCCTCCATACACGCTGAGTCCGCGCGAAGAGGCCAGCCCCTTCCCTGCCGACATAGATCACTCCCTGCTATTCGCCCTGAACGATCGCTTGTGCCCGGCGACGGAGATCGTCGTCCGCTTTGTGTCGTGACAGGAACTCCCTGGCATATCGCTTCGCACGCGCTTCGTGCCCCGCGGTCTTCTCGATCGCGGCCAGGTATAGATAGGCGACATAGAAGTCTTCCCCGCCCAGGGCCGAGCGCTCGAAATGCACGCGAGCCTGATCGAGTCTTCCCTGCTGCATACGGATCAGTCCCAGGTTGAAATGCACCCTCAATTCGTTTGGGTCCAGCCGGAGCGCCCTCTCGAACTGTTCGGCCGCCTCCTCGAATCGCTGGGTTTCGAAATAGACGGAACCGAGGTTGTTGATGAACTTGGGCTCACCGGGCGATATGGCAACGGCCCGCTCGATCAGTGGCAGGGCCTGCTCGTAGCGCCCCTGCTGCGCGTAAACCTCGGCGAGACCGTTGAGGGCGATCGGGTAGTCGGGGTTGATCTCCAGCGACTTCTCGTAGGCACGGATTGCGCCACGGATATCACCGGTTTGTTGGGCAACCCTGGCCATGTTTGCCTGAGCCCTGGGGTTGTTGGGATCCTGCTGAACGCTTTTTGTGAAGAGCACGCCCTCGCTTCTCCAGTCCCCGCTGCGGATGAATGTCCTGGCACCGGCACCCACAAAAGCGATCAACGCGATCGTGACCACTATGCCCGCTGTGGCGCGTGACATTCTCCATCCCACGGATGGCGCCGGCCGTAGCGCCGTATACCGTTCGCCGAGCGCGGCCGCGACGAGTCCGCCGAGAATCAAGGCGACCCCGATCGACGGCAAATACAGAAACCGCTCCGCCGACACCTCCCCGATCGCGATAACGTTCAATACCGGCCCGAGACCGAGGACAAAAATCCCCGCACCGAGTACCACATCCGGCCGACGGCGAAAACGCCAGACCATCCACACAACGAGCGCCGCAACGATGAGACCGCCGATCACGTGCAGATCGGCAAATGACTGCGGGACGGGCGCATCGTACTCCGCCGCCAGCCGCAGTGGCAGGAGCACCTTGTACACGTACCCGGCAAAGATCGACAACGGCAACGCCACGGAGCCAAGCGCGCCGGGCGCATAGGCCTCATAGGTCGACGTCGTCGTACCGATGACATCTCGCCGCACGATGACGTACAGAACCAAAACAGCAAGAAAAAGCCCGACGCTTACGATCGATCGCGCAGTCCGCTTCGCACCCGCGGCGGCGGGTCGCGAACCGCCCCGGCTAATCAACTCGTCAAACGGGCCAACCTCGAGCACCAGAACGAGCAGGGGCAGACAGGCCGCGGATTCTTTTGCCAGCATGGCGAACGCAAACGAGACGAGCGCACCGCCGAAAAGCGGCATGCTGTGGCGGCGCCGCGCCAACACGTAGCACGACAGCGAAACAAGCGACCAGAACGTCGCAAACAGATCCGTGCGGCCCGACACCCACGCCACCGCCTCGGTGTGAATCGGGTGAACGGCGAAGATAAGCGCCACCAGCATACCCAGCAGGATATCGCCAAACAGCAAATAGACAAACACGAGCACCATGACGCACGTCGCCGCATTGATGAGAACGTTCGTCAGATGAAACCCTGTGGGGTTACCGCCAAAAAGCGTGTAATCGAGATGGTAAGAGAGCGTCACGATTGGACGGTAGTAGCCTCCACCTCGTCCGGCGACCTTCCAGGAGTCCTCGGCAAAGATCTGTTTTACCGTTTGCGGATCCAGCGTCCTCACCGCGTGATTGTCCACGATGAGACTGTGGTCGTCCCAGACGAAGTCGTGACCAATGGTGTTCGAGTACACCGCAATCGCGACAACAAACACGACCAGCGCCGCTCTGAGCGGTGTTAGCAGGGCTCCAAACACAGAACGGCGCCCCGCCGACCGTGTGTCACGGGCGGTCGCGCTGGTGGTCTTGCTCTTCTTCTTGCGCTTTGAAGACATCGACAGGGCGGAAAGCCTGCCACGATGGTACCACACCGGCGCTTCGCGGCGGTCATGGAAAAGGCGAGATCGCGCCGACCCGTTGCGGAACAGACCAGCAACGTGCTAGAGTCATCAAACTGTCCACACTCGAGCACGACAAAGAAACGAAAAACGACATGCCAGAGGTCACGATCGGCATCGATATCGGTGGCACCAACACCGAGTTTGGTCTCGTTGACCGGGACGGATCCTGTCCCGGTAACGGCCGCGTATCCACAACAGCGTTTGACGAACCCGAGGGGTTCGTCCGGGCGCTGGCCGAGTCCATCTCCCAGTGCCGCGATGGACTCGCGAAGGACACCACGTTTGTTGGTATCGGTGTCGGCGCACCGAACGGCAACTGCCACAGGGGCACGATCGAGCACGCACCCAATCTTCCATGGCAGGGGGTTGTTCATCTGCGGGATCTCTTCCGCGAACACTTTGATCTGCCTGTCGTTGTCACCAACGATGCAAACGCCGCGGCGATCGGCGAAATGATGTACGGCGCCGCCAGGGGTCAGCGCGATTTTCTCGTCGTCACGTTGGGGACTGGTGTGGGGAGCGGGTTTGTTTCCAACGGTCGTCTGATTTACGGTCACGACGGGTTTGCGGGAGAACTCGGTCACACCATCGTCGAGGAGGGCGGAAGGCCGTGCGGCTGTGGCCGGCGGGGCTGTCTCGAGACATACGCCTCAGCGACGGGATTCGTCAGGACGTCCCGTGAGATGTTGAGCTCCGGGGCGACCAGCGTCCTCGGCGATATCGCGCCCGATGAGCTCACGGCGGAGCACGTTACCCGGGCAGCGAAAAAAGGCGACACGACGGCGCGAGCGATCTTCGATTTCACGGCGAGAAAACTGGCCCTTGGGCTCGCCAACGCCGTGGCCATCACCAGCCCTCGAACGATCGTGCTCTGCGGAGGACTTGCCAGATCCGGCGACCTCTTGCTGACGCCCACCCGGCGGTATCTCGACGAGTATCTCCTGAGCGTATTCAGAGTCGACCTCGTCACGACGGGGTTGCCCCGCGAGAATGCGGCCATTCTCGGTGCCGCGGCGCTGGCGTGGCAGGAGATCGAGGCCAAGAACTCTTGAGACACCCCTGACCGGGCGTGGCATGATTAGCCTAACGCGATGTGGCTGGTTCGGTTACATTCAGCCCGGCCGCTCCACCGGATATCAGTGTCTTGACGCGCGACTCCCGCTGCGGGAGTGGTTGCTTTTATCACGGCGCGGATGTAATTTGTTGTATATCAGTAGAAACACCACAGAGCCCCCCAAACGACCCAACCAGGCCCCGATAACTGTCAGGAGTCGATTCCATGAGACGTACATCGTTGATATTTCTGTGTTACGCCGTGCTGCTCGGCCTCGGCTGTCTGGGTTGCGGGGGTGACGATGGTGCCGGTCCGCAGCAGCCCTCGCAGACCTGGGTGCGTTCCGAGGGCGGAACGGTCAACGAGCTGGGTTTGGGTGTGACCACCGATGCGTCGGGCAATGTCATCGTTACCGGATTTTTTTCGGGCCGGCCCACATTCGGCGGCACCGTGCTGTCGAGCGGTGGAGGAACAGATATGTTTCTGGCCAAATACGACGCCTTTGGCACCATGCTCTGGGTGAAATCGGCGGGCAGCCCGGACACAACGGCCGGCTGGGGCGTTGCGACAGATGCAGCGGGAAATATTTACGTAACCGGACGCTACCAGGGTACGCCAACCTTCGGCGGTACCACCCTAACCAATGCCGGTCGCGATGATATCTTCGTGGCCAAGTATGACGCAGATGGAAACCCGCTTTGGGCGAAATCGGCGGGCGGCTCCGGGATCGACCGGGCCCGGGGAATCGCAACGGACGGTTCGGGTCATATCATCGTCGGCGGTCGCTATCAGGGCACGGCGACTTTTGGGAGTACGACGCTTAACAGCGTGGGTGGCGATGACATCGTGGTTGCCCGGTACGACGGCGCAGGTACGGTGGTTCGCGCGACCTCGGCCGGCGGCCCGGGCAACGACCGGTGTTGGGGCGTCGCTGTTGCCGGTGATGGATCGAACGATGTGGTCATGACGGGATTTTTTGCGGACTCGGCGATGTTCGACGAGGTGATGGTAAAAGGTGCGGGGGGCGCCGACATCTTCGTCGCGAAGTACAATTCGGGAGGCACCGTGCAGTGGGCGTGGCCCGGCGGTGGTTCCGGTGCGGACACCGGTTGGGACATCGCCACCGATGGCTCGGATGTCTATGTCGTCGGGAGTTTCTCGGGTACGGCCACAATCGGCAGTGCAACGCTACTGAGCGCCGGTCAGCAGGACATATTCGTTGCCAGGTACAACGGTGTCGGCAACCTCCTCTGGGCACGGTCGGCCGGTGGCGTCGACAACGATTCAGGGATAGGAATCGGCGTCGACGGATCACACAATGTCGTGATCACGGGGCTCTTCCAGTCATCAGCCACGTTCAGCGGCACAACACTGACGGCGTCGGGAGGCAGTGACGGCTACATCGCCAAATACGACCTCCTCGGCATTCTGCAGTGGGTGCAGCCGATCACAGGCACCGGCTCCAACACGGGATTGGACGTCACGGCGCAGGCATCCGGTTACATCATCGGGACCGGCAGTTTCGGAGACACCGCGACGTTCGGCAGTGCCTCCGTGACCACAGAAGGCCTGAGTGATGTTTTTGTCGTCAAAGCAGGGGCGGCCGGGTTCAACTAAGATGCGAAATCCCCTCCGACTTCCGTCAACTCGTGGGGCGGCGTGGATCATATCGATCGCGCTCCTCGTATCCGCCTGTACCCGAACACCGGATCCCGAACCGGTAAAACTCACCACCTGGGTCGATCCCTTTATCGGCACCGGCGGTCATGGACACACATTCCCGGGCGCGACACTTCCCTTCGGCATGGTGCAGTTGAGCCCCGACACCCGTCTGGAGGGATGGGACGGTTGCTCGGGCTATCACTACACCGACAACGTCGTCTACGGTTTTAGCCACACCCATCTGAGCGGTACCGGGATCGCGGACTATTGCGACATCCTCTTCATGCCCACCACGGGCGATGTCAAACTCGCAAATGGTTATCCGGGCAAACCCGATGAGGGATACGCATCGCGCTTTAGCAAGTCCCGGGAGAAGGCGCGGCCCGGCTACTACGAGGTTCACCTCGATGACTACGATGTCGACGTCGCGCTCACCGCGACCTTGCGCGCGGGGTTTCATCGTTACACGTACCCGTCCGGGCGTGAGGCCAACGTTATCGTCGATCTCCAGCATCGCGACAAGGTCCTGGAGTCGAGGCTCGCCGTGGTGGGTCCGGATGAGATCGAGGGGTACCGCGTATCGTCCTCGTGGGCAAAGGAACAGCACGTCTACTTCGTCGCCAGGTTCTCGCAGCAGTTTGCCACGTACGGGATCGCGCGAAACGACTCCGTCATGGAAGGTGTCGATGATGTCTCGGGCACCAACGTCAAGGGGTTTTTTCGCTTCTCGACGGACGCTCCCGTTCTGGTCAAGGTCGGCATCTCTGCCGTCGACACCGACGGGGCACGCAGGAACCTCGACGCGGAAATTCCCCACTGGGATTTCGCCGCCGCGTGCGACAGCGCCGCCGCGACATGGGAGCGGGCGCTATCGAAAATCGTGGTGGAGGGTGGCAAACCTGCGAGTGAGGCTGTGGAGAATACCGATGCGAATGGCTGGGAGAACCGCAAGAAGATCTTCTATACGGCCCTCTATCACACGATGATCGCACCCAATCTCTTTAACGATGTTGACGGCCGCTATCGGGGCACCGACCTTCGCGTCCACCACGTCGGGATGACGGATGTCTACACGGTCTTTTCGCTGTGGGACACATTCCGGGCGGCGCATCCGCTCTATACCATTATAGAACGCGATCGCACGCTCGACTTTATACGCACGTTTCTTCTGCAATACGCAAACGGCGGCCGGCTGCCCGTCTGGGAGCTCGCCGGCAACTACACGGGTACCATGATCGGAAATCACTCGATTTCCGTGATCGTCGACGCGTACTCCAAAGGTATCCGCGGTTTCGACGTGGATATGTCATCCAGGGCGATGCATGAGGCGGTGTCCGAGAATCATCTCGGGCTTGGCGCGTTCAAGCGGCGGGGCTACATCCCCGCCGGCAGCGAGGCCGAATCGGTCTCGAAGACGCTCGAGTATGCCTACGACGACTGGTGTCTATCACAAACCATGGAGGGCGTGCGATCGAGAGAGCACTTGTTCGGCAAACTCATACGGAGGGCGCAGTTCTTCAAGAACCTGTACGACCCTTCCACCGGCTTTATGCGAGCGCGGACGGAGAGCGGCTGGTTTACGCCGTTCGATCCGGCCGAAGTGAACTTCAACTACACCGAGGCCAACGCCTGGCAATACACGTTCTTTGCGCCGCACGGTGTAACCGGCCTGATCGACCTCATGGGCGGTCCCTCGGAATTCGAAAGACGACTCGATGCGCTCTTCGAGTCGCCGAGTACTCTCACCGGCCGAAGCCAGCCCGACATCACGGGACTCATCGGTCAGTATGCGCACGGTAACGAGCCCAGCCATCACGTGGCCTATCTCTACAACTACGTCGGTGTACCGTGGAAAACGCAGAGGCGCGTACGGCAGATCATGGACGAGATGTACAAGGCGGATCCGGACGGTCTTGCCGGCAACGAGGACTGTGGACAAATGTCCGCCTGGTACGTCTTGAGCGCCATGGGGTTCTATTCGGTGACCCCCGGGCTCACCTATTACACGATCGGCACGCCGCTGTTCGAGCGCGTGACAATCCATCTGGAGAACGGTAACGAGTTTGTCGTCTCCACCGATGGCGTGTCGGACAAGAACATCTACATCCAGTCCGCCACTCTGAACGGCCAGCCGTACACACGGTCTTACCTGACCCACGCCGCGATTATGGAAGGCGGTGAACTGGCGTTCGTGATGGGCCCGGAGCCAAATCCGGATTGGGCGAGTCGTGACAGCGACATGCCCGTCGCGGAGATCTATGGCCCACTGATCATACCGGTTCCGTATTTCGAGGCAGAATCGGCGACGTTTACCGATTCGCTCGTCGTCAACGTGGGTGTCTTGTGCAACGATTGCAACATCACTATCAACATCGAGCATACGGAGACGGGGCGCAGGTTTTCCAGACCCTACCGCGGGCCGATCGTTCTCAAGCAGTCTTCGAAGATCGTGGCGGTAGCAACGGCCCGGGGGCGTGTGGCGAGCCGCGCGGGCATCGCCGAGTATGTCAAGATCCCCGGTGGCCGAAACATCACGCTGGCGACACCGTATGCCGGCCAGTATTCCGGCGGGGGCGATCACGCCCTGATCGACCGCAGGAGAGGATCGGATAATTTCCGGACGGGGGCATGGCAGGGCTACGAGGATGTCGATCTGGTTGCCGTCGTGGATCTCGGGAGGGTGGAGGCCATCGAGCGTGTCTCGGCAGGGTTCCTGCAGGATATCCGATCGTGGATATGGTTTCCGAAGACCATCGAGTTCGCCGTGTCGACGGACGGCGAGGATTTTCGCGTGCTGGCTACGATCGACAATGACTTCAGCGACACCGAGTACGGGGCTTTTCTGAAGGAATTCTCGGCGGACGCAAAAGTAAGCACGCGCTACGTGCGGGTTCGTGCGAAGAACTACGGCAGGTGCCCCGACTGGCACCCCGGAGCAGGCGGCAAGACGTGGATCTTTGTCGACGAGATCGTCGTGGAGTAACGGCTACTCCACGGTCTCGCCGGCCCTGGTCTTTGTCTCCGTAGCCTTCCTGTACCGGACTATCCCTCGAATAGCACCTCGACGTCCACGATCCTGACGTCCTCCGGCTTCACCAGGAGCGGATAGACCGAAATCTCTTTGTCTTCCTCCATTATCGCGTCTGGTTTCTCCGACGGATACGTAATCGGACTCGGTGCATTCGTCACCAGCACATCCTTGAGCGCCTCCGCGTCCTCGGTTATGAACACAACCTTCACGTTTTCATAGTTCAGATACTTCTTGAGGGCGGCGTTCACATCCTTGAGGGTGAGCTTGTCGAGCATTTTTCGAAACGTATCCCAGTACCCGTCCTTGATGCCGTAGAACCGGTCGTCCATCGCGTAACCGAGCTGGCTCATCGTCGTCGGCGCATAGTGCAGCGTGTAGCCCTTGAGGAACTTCTTCGTGAGATCGAAATCCTCCTGCGTCATGCCGTTGTCGATGAGGTTCTGCAGCTCCCGCATGGCAGCCCGGAACGAGAAGGCGTTCGCGTCGTGGGGTACGGGGCGGATCCACACCTGAAAGATCTGCTGCCTGCGCGCCACATTCGGTGGCGGAAACCGGCGGCTGTACGCGTGCGGGAAATGTTCGATATACGCATAATCGCCATAGTTCAGCCCCCGTCTTTCACGGATCACCTCGTAGAGACGCGAGAACCCGTTGCGGTGTTCGCCCAACCAGGTTCTTGCGAACTTGAGCGCGTAGAAGTCCTTGCTCCCGCGAACAACCTCGATCGGGTACCCAAAACTGATCGCCGTCGACCCCGTCTTCTTTTTGACGATGACGACGTGCATGCCCTCGATCGCCTCCGGCTGGGGCGCCGCCACGGCGGCCGGCTGGCCGGCTGGCAGGACATCGAAGTCCTTGGCCATTCTGCGGGCAAACCCATCGTCGAAGCCGCCACCCAGACCGATGACGAGGTTGGCCCTCGTGTAGTACTTCTGATAAAACGACCTGACGTCTGCGAGCGTTATCGACTCGAGACTCTTGACGTAGCCTTCCTCGTTATGCGCATACGGCGTGCCCTCGAAAACGAATTCGTAGAGCATCTCTCTTCCCAGCTCCTCGTCCTGGGCGTATCGCAGCGATGTCTTGATATAGTTCAAGCGATCGTTCTTGACGCGATTCAAGTCGCTCTCATCGAACGCCGGCTCCAGCAGCACCTCCTTGAACAACGCATAGAACGCATCCAGATTATCAAGGTGTGTGCGACCCGAGAACACGGTCATTTCTTTGTCGACCTGCTCGCCAACGGAAGCCGCCATCGGATAGAGCAGCGCCAGCAGTTCTTCGTACGAGTGTTTCTTTGTCGATCCCTCGGTAATCAGCGTCGCTGTCAGTGCGGCAAGCCCTTCCTTGCCCGCCGGATCGTTTTGAGAACCAACATTGAAAAGAACGCGAAAAGAAACGGTCGGGTCATCCGCCACCGGCATATGCACGACGGCCGTCTTCGCCCACGCCATGGTCAGGATGACACATGACAGAACCAGAACAACAACGAGTGCTCTCATGACGACTCCCCTTTCAGCACGAGGACGGTACGACGCTCGTTACGCAGATACCGCTGTGCGGCCGCGCGGATGTCCTCCGGTGTCAGCGTGTCCATGGTGGCGTACAGCTGGTCGACCGCCTCGATCCCCCCCGTCAAAGCAATCGTCCGGGCGAGCCTCGATGCCACGTTGCCCGGCGTATCGAGCCGCAGGAGGTAGTCATAGCGAAGGCGTTTCCGCATATTATCGAGCTCTTCCTGCGCCACGAGGTCTTTCTTGAATTTTTCCGCGGTCAGTGTGATTTGTTCAATGACGTAGGGCACATCCTCCGGGTCCTTCACTCTCGTATACACATCGTAGAGCTTGGGATCGCGGTTGAACCCAAAGTCCCCCTCCAGCCACTGTGACTTCTGCTCGCGAATGACGAGCTGCTTGTACAGTTCACTGTTCTCTCCGAACGCGAGATCGGCGAGAAGATACGCGGATACGATCATCTTGTCTGTGGGATCAAACGCATCGCTCTTGTATCCGATCCATACCAGCGGCAGCGCCCGCCCCTCATACGCGACATCGACACTGCGTTCCTCTGTCTGTGCCGGCTCGGGCTCGAGCTTCGGCGGAACGTATCCTTTCTCCCACTTCCCGTAGTACTTCTTGATCATCTTCTTCGCCTTGCCGGCATCGAAATCACCGACGATGAGCAGCACGCAGTTCTCCGGACGATAGTAACGACTGAAGAAGGACTTGCTATACTCGTACTGGTTGGGCATGTCCTTGATGTCCTTCTCGAAACCCATCGTCGTGTGCTTGTATGTGTGCTTGTCGAACGCCGTCTCCAACATGGCCTCATTTGACACCATCCACGGGCTTGCGAGGTTCTTGCGGTACTCGCCGTAGACGGCTCCCGCCTCCGTGCGGAACGGGCCCTCCTCGTACGAGAGATTCTGAAAGCGATCGCTTTCCAGATCCATCGCCGTCTCGAGCGAGACGGCCGCAATGACCATGTAGTAACAGGTGATATCATCACTGGTATAGGCGTTCGAGTTGGCGCCCATCTCACTCACCGTACGGTTGTACTCGTCCGACGAGTACTTCTCGGTGCCGCGAAACATCATGTGTTCGAAAAAGTGGGCAAAACCGCTCTTACCCGGTTCCCACTCGTCCCGGCTTCCCGTCCGCACGACGGTGTAATAGGCAACGAGACCGCTGCCCTTGATAGGCATCAGGATCGCGTTGAATCCGTTGTCGAGGGCGTAGTTCTCGTACGCGTACGGGAAAAACCCTCCGTGCCCGCCACCGGCGACGTTTGTGCCGGCGACAGCCAATATCACGCAGACCAAAAGAAACACTCGCATCGGTTAACTCCTTTGAGGATCGGCGCCACGGAAACGCCGCCGCGCGAAATGGATGGCGGCATGTGAGAGCAGGGGAGACCATTGTACGCCGTACCGCTCCGATACGGCAAGGGCTAGAAACGTATCGTTGGCAGGCGTATCGATACGCGGGTGTCACCGCCGCCCCATACGACACACCGGCCGCGAATGTCGCTTCACAACCGGTTCCCCGGGCAAAAGACGAGGCGGCGCAATGTGAGTGACGGCAGCCGCCCTCAGCGATTATGCCCGAAAAACGGATGATTGGCCGGATTCTTTTGACGTGCGGGGAACTTCTGAGCCCGCTTGCCGGTTAGGACTACGGAATCACAATGCACGTTGAGGCGGTCACCAAGAAACGGGATGAGTCTCGCCCGGTAGCCACGTCGAACCGCTTCGCGGCCGGCTTTGGCGGCCACAACGCAACCGGCGGACCGGGGTATTTTTTCAAATGGGGGAAAAGGTGCTCCCCGGCGACCCGAGCGTTCGGGGCCGGACCGATCGCGAACGCCCAAGCGAGTCATCTACCGTTCCGAGCTGACCTGCTCCGGTGGGGGCAACAGACACCATCAGCGTACCAGCACCAAGAGATGTCCCCGCCGGAGCGCCTCATATCAAGGAATCGAGGCCGCGAGGCTGCTAGCGGGCTTCTGGCATCGAATTCGATGAAGGTTGAGAAATCCCATCCGGGGGAGTATCCTTGATACGTCGGTTGACGTTCAATCCAACCCCCCCCGGATGCCGTGAGTGAACACTCTGACAAGAGACAGTTCGAATCGTTACTAGCTCCAATTCTGGATTTTCTACTAGGTCTGGCAATGCAGCTCGCGCGAAATCGCCCACACGCGGAAGACCTTGTTCAGGATGCGGTGCTCAAAGCCTACCGGTCATTCTCGACGTTTGACCGGGGATCCAATTTCCGTGCATGGCTGGCCCGCATTCTCACCAACACGTTTCTGACCGCACAGAAACGCGCGGAGCGTTTTGTCCACGGTGTCGATCTCGATGAGGTCCCGGATAGCGCCGCGGGCCACTGGCCCTCGGAGTGGGAAGAACCCGTCCGCAATCTGGAGGACATTCCAAAACAAAACCTGGGCGATGAGGTCACGGCGGCACTCCACGAGCTGCCGCCCGGTATGGCCGTGGCGGTGTATCTGGCTGATGTGGAAGAGCTTCCGTATGCAGAGATTGGCGAGATCCTGGACATCCCCGTTGGAACCGTTCGATCGCGGGTGTCGAGGGGGAGACGTCACTTGCAGGGGCGTCTCATCGGTTACGCTCGCCAATTAGGCGTTATCACTAGGAAGGGTTCATGAACTGCGGTAAGGCGAAAACGCTGATAAATGAAAGCTCCGCCCGGGGGTTTCGCGAGGATGCCGAGCTACAAAGACACATCGATCGGTGCGATTCCTGCTCGCAGGAGTACAGACTCCGCTTGATTACATCGCAATCGCTGGCGGCGTCGACCGGCGGTGTTCGCGCGGGAAGGAAATTCACGATTCGGGTGCTCGATGCGCTCGACCGCGAGGCGGGCTGGCCGGAAGAGCCCCGGGAGCGAAAAACGATGTCGTGGGGTACGCTACTTCGTCCCAGCCCGGCGTGGGCAGTCCTCGCGCTGGTGCTCGTCCTGATCTCCGGATACAACTATCTGCGAACGATTGGATATTTCGCTCCCACGGGTGAGGTTCCTATCAACATGGGCCTTTTCGTAGAGGATGTCGGTCACGACGCCTTTCTGTATTCCCGCAACGACCAGCCCCTGGAGCTGATCACCGGCGACCCGGCACGTGTGCGCGAGTGGTTCGACACGCGTTTGGATTTTCCGGTGAATGTGCCCGCAAATCTACACGGTGGTTACAAACTGGAAGGGGTCCGGCTGTGGCACACCGTATCTCGTCTTTCCGCGTTTGCGAGGTATCAGACACCCGTAGGGGAACCCGTCGCCCTCTTTGTTATTTCTCCGGACAACCTCGCCGATCAGGGGGCTCGAACGGTTCGGTGGGATGCTCGCACCTACCACGTGGGCGAGTCCTTCCGGTACAACGCAGTGGCATGGAAGGAGAGCGAATTCGCCTGCGCGCTGGTCGGCCGGCTCGACATCAACGACCTCGTCCGGATGGCCGAGGGGTTTCGGCCCTGATCGAGGTCACACACCGGTACCACACCCGCCGCTCAACGATACGCCTCGATCACCCCGAGATCACGCGCCACACCTGCGCGATCAGAAAGCATACGACAAGACCCATCACAAGGGGCAAGAGCGCGGACACAACGGTCCACTTGCCCGATCGTGTCTCTTTCCAGATCGTGTAGATGGTCGTGCTGCACGGGTTGTGCATCAGGCTAAAGAGCATCAGGTTGACACCGGTGAGAAGCGTCCACCCGCCGGCCCGAAGCAGTTCGGCAATGTCGTTTGCCTGCTCCAGCTCGAACATCACACCGGGGCCCTCGCCCACACCGGTCACTCTCAGTGTCATGATCGTCAGCATGAGAATGGTTGGAATCACGATCTCGTTGGCAGGAATCGCGACCACATAGGCAAGCAAAATGACGCCGTTCAGCCCCAGGAGCAGCCCAAACGGGTCCATAAAGGTGATCAGATGCTCGGCGATGCTCGGCCCGCCGATGCTGATGTTGCCGGACAACCAGATCACCGCACCGGCCGGCGCGGCGAACATCACCGCGCGCCACAACACGAACATCGTCCGGTCGATAAGGGACGTATAGACCGTCTGCCAGAACCTGGGTGGCCGGTACGGCGGCAGCTCGAGACTAAAGGAAGACGCCTCACCCTGCAGCATCGTCTTCGACAAAAACCACGACACGGCGAACGTGAGCATGACGCCGAGCACGGCGACACCCACCACTGCGGTCGCCGACACGAGCCCCGCGAGGTGTGCGGGCACGAGCCCGCCAACAAAGATCGTGGCAACAAGAATCTGAGTCGGCCATCGTCCGTTGCACAGTGCGAAGTTGTTCGTGATGATCGCGATGAGTTTCTCGCGCGGGCTGTCGATGATACGCGTGGCCACGACACCCGCTGCATTGCAGCCAAAGCCCATGCTCATTGTCAGCGCTTGCTTGCCGTGAGCGCCCGCCCGTTTGAACATTCCATCGAGATTGAACGATACCCGCGCCAGATAACCAAAGTCCTCGAGCAACGTGAACAATGGAAAGAAGATGGCCATCGGCGGCAGCATCACGGAGATCACCCAGGCGGTGGCGAGATAGACGCCGTCAAAAAGAAAGCCGGAAACCCACCACGGCAAATGCAGCCACGCACCCAGCAAGTGAAGCGCCGGGAGAGTCTTGTCGATTAGAAGTGTGGCGAGAAGTCCCGAGGGGACGTTCGCGCCGGCGATCGTCAGCCAGAACACCACGGTGAGGATCGCGATCATCGTTGGAAAACCGAGCCAGCGGCTGGTCAGAAGATTGTCGATCGTCCGGTCCAGATTGAACTTCGGTTTGTCGTCTGCGAGAACCGTGGCGCGCTCGGCGATCCGCGCAGCCTCGGTATAGATGTTCTCGGTCAGGCTGTCCTGAAATCCCGCGCCCAGATCCCAGCGGAGCGCGCGCGCCGATGACAGTACGCGTTCCGCGCCGCCGTTTGTCGCAACGGCACCCGAACCGCCAACGGCATGCACAACCGGTGCTGTCTCGACGGTCTGTGACGTGAGCTCGAGGAGTTCGCCCGTATTAAGCGCCTCACCGATTCGTTCGTCTCCGTCGAGAAGCCTCAGAGCCACCCACCGCGGGTTGGAAAGCCGGGGGAATTCATTCTCGATCTCGCGGGTGAGGCTGCCGATCTTGCCTTCGAATTTGGTCTCGATGTGGTTTTTGCGCCGGGGCTTGCACACAATCTCGCCGGTGGCTACCCGTGCGATCGTCTGCAGCAGCTCGTCGATGCCGTCGCCACTCCTCGCGACGGTCGGCACCACAGGGACACCAAGCTCTTTCGCCAGCCGGCGGTGATCGATCTCCTTCCCGTGACGTCTCGCCTCATCCACGAGGTTGAGGCAGATCACGGCGCGTTCGGTGATATCCAGCACCTGGAGCGTCAGATTCAGGTTGCGCTCGAGATGGTTGGCATCAACCACAACGACCGTCACATCGGGCTGTCCAAAGAGGATGAAGTTGCGCGCGATGTCCTCGTCGTATGTCGCCGCGAGCAGCGAATACGCACCGGGCAGATCGACGAGCTTGTACCGCTTCTCGCCGAGCTGAAAACCGCCCTCGGCCCGCGCGACCGTCTTGCCCGGCCAGTTGCCGGTGTGCTGTCTCAAACCCGTGATCGCATTGAAGACCGTGCTCTTGCCGGTGTTGGGATTGCCTGCGAGCGCGACGACATGGTCGTGCCGATCCATGTTGACACCCAGCTTTAGCAGGTTGCCCAGGTGATGAACCGAGCAGTCTTTGCAGGCTTCTGGGGGACACTCGTTCACGCTGCGGCCTCGTCTTCGATTTCTACTGCGATCATCTCGGCTTGCTCCTCGCGCAGGGCGATCACCGTGCCTCGGACGGCATAGGCGGTCGATCCTCCGCTTGGCCCGCGACGCTCAAAACGCATCAGCGTACCGGGGACAATCCCGAGATCCATCAACCGGCGGCGCTCCGGGCCGCGGCATGCGGGGCTGATACGGACGACACGGGCCCTCTCACCCTCGCCAAGCTGGGAGAGCATCTTGTATTCAGTCGCTTCCTCGTCGCCGTCCGCGCTCGTCGGTTCGATCGAGACGTTGTCCGCCATGAGCGAGGCGAGAACGAGTTCCCTCCCGTCCGCCTCCAGGATCATCCGCTCCTCGGATCTGGCCTCGACACGGAGCTCCATCCCGAGATAGATCCCGAGCGCGACGAGCTGTGCGTAGACGACATCCGGCTCGTCCTCGATATGGACGACGGTGGCTTCGTCGCCGACGTCGAGTGTCGAGAGCGCGACGATTTTCTCATCGGGCACGACGCCGTCCGCCGTCGGAATAGGATCGCCGTGCGGATCGTACCGTGGGTTGCCGAGACGTCTTGCCAGTTCGTTTGCCTCCTGCGGCGTCATCTTGTGTTCGCGCCGCTCCGCCGAAGCATGCCATTTCAACGGATCGACACCCGTCTCGTCGGCGAGATATCGTTCCCACAAACGGTGCGCCCGTATGACCTCGAGGGCGTATCGTCTGCCGCCCCCGGTCAGCGTGAATCGATGATCGGTGTGATGCACCAGACCGGCCGCCTGCATGCGTTCCACGAACTCGACCGTTTGCGATCGATTGATCTGCAGCACACCGCTGAGACTTTCAAGCGTCGCCGGTCGGCCGCGAAACTCTCCGTCGTAGATGTGCTTGAGTGCATCCTCGACCACGATGCGAAAGGTCGTCCGCCCCCGTCTGACAAGACGAGCCAGCAACCCGACGCCCGGCCACAACAGGGCGGCAATCATAAGCACGACGACGAAAAACAGGACTAGATTCAGTAGTGGTGTTGTCATTCTATGACTCGCTCGTTACCAGAATCTCCCTGGCCGCGCCGCGACCCAGACGAAATTCCTTGTTCTCGAGTTTGAGGACCAGTGATCCCTCGTACGGCTCTGCGGCCAGGACGTCGATTCTTGCGCCGGGGTAGAGCTTACACGTTGCCAGATAGCGAAGGAGCTCCGGATCCCGGTCATCGACCTGTATCACCGTCACCCGTTCGCCCTCGCCGACTTCGGAGAGCTTGCGACCGCTGAGCTCGACAAACGATCCATCACGCGCGGGGATCGGCGCCCCGTGTGGATCCACCGTGGGGTTGCCAAGCGCTTCGTCGATTCTCTCTTCAAGGCTCTCGGAGATTGCGTGCTCCAGTTCCTCGGCTTCGTCGTGCACCTGATCCCATGGCACGCCGAGCGCCTCGGCAAGGTACAGTTCGAGGAGACGATGATGGCGGACGATCTCGAGAGCCGTCTTCTCGCCCGTCGGCGTCAGCGTCACGCCCTGATAGGGCTCGTGCTCGACCAGATTGAGCTGCGCCAGCCTTTTGACCATCGCCGTCGCTGACGGCGAGGCGATTCCCATCCGCTCGGCAATCACCGATGTCGTCGCGCGCTCGCTCCTCTCGAGGATGCTAAAGATCGCTTTGAGGTAGTCTTGCATCGACCGTGTCAGCACGGCTTGTTCGGGCACCTGAGCCTCCTCCATCGAGGGAGAGATTTAGCCTTGTCTAATTCTGAGAATACACACGGCTCATATTTAGGTCAAGCCTTATCTATAGCACGTGCTGTGCCACCACGGTGCGGTTTCGGAGGTGGTCGTCCACCACCACAAAAATGATGCATTTGCATCATTGAAAAAGAGGGGATGTTATGCCGTAACCTTATAAAGACAAGCAAGATAGGATCTAGCCCCACCTGCCCACTCCCCGCGTGAACTCACAGCCCCGGGTGGGGCGCGTTGCACCGGCGTTCGTTCGCAGCGGGCGGTCTAAGCACGTCAAAACACAAGTCGACGCCAATCGCGACGGAGGTGTTTCCGACTTGTACCCACCTCTGTGTCGACACGCCCAATGATGACTTGAGCGGCATCACGGATGGTACCGGACAGGTTGTTTTGAAGAAAGAGTCGGCGGGTGTGAGACGTGTGACGTTGTCGTGAGAGCCGACGGTGTCGTCAACAGCGTATTCACCGAGGTTGGGAGCCCCCCTATGAAATGAAGGGACATATACCCTAATCGTACGTGATATACTCCGCGGAGAAGTGCCGAGCGGCGTGACGCACGCGCCCAGCGAAGCGAGACGGTGATTTCGCGGGAATCGGGTATGTTTGCCGGACAACGGTGAGCCGGCGGCTAGCGACGCGCCGGCATCTTCACCGCCTTGCAAATGCGCGATCCGATCTCCTCTGCGACGGTGTCGTCGTGGTTTGAGAGCACTGCGTCGAACCAGTCACTGTCCCCATTTGTACACCGTGCCCACGCCCTCGGTACCGCTCGTCATGCCCGTTTTCAGCCGCCCATCACCAGTCCCAAGAGCCTGAACAGCCCCTCTTGCCCCCGATCGGCCATACGTGTTAAGCTAACTGTAATATTGCAGCACACACACGCTGGCACGTCTCCCCGACCTGCCGGCCACCCTGGCGCTAGCAGGTGTCCCGGATGACCCATCGACCGACAGACCACGACCAACGGTCCCCACGGGCGGAACCGTCCGGCCGCTCATCGATCGTCTTCAAACTGGCGCTCTTTGTCGCCCCTCTGCTGGTTCTCACGACGGGTATCATGAGCGCGGCCGGGTACTACGTCGCCCGCCAGACCGCACGGACGGAAATCCACGAACGACTGCGTGTCGCCGCCACCAACAGGCACAAGATGATCACCGCCTACGTCGCCCAGCAGCACGAGCGAATCCAGCTCGTGGCCAGCCGCACACAACTGCGAAAACTCATCGAAGACCATGTTTTTGGCGGGCTCGGTGCCGCGGATATCCGACCGAGGACCGCCGCCATCCTGCGGGACGCAAAGCGATCCACACAGGGGGTTGTCGATATCTGGATCGTCGGGACGGACGGCAGGGTGATCACGGCAACGGATAAGAGCTATATAGGAAGAGATTTCTCGAACACCGCGGATTTTCAGAGCGGGTTGTTCTGGCCCTGTCTGGGAGAGCCCGAATTCGTGGGCGGCGCACCCTACGCCACCATCGCCACGCCGGCAAAAACCAACGACGGCCGGCTCCTCGGTGTGGTCATGGTCCTGCTCGACGCCGCGAAGCTCATCGATTTGCTCACCGACTCGTACGGCCTGGGCGAGACTGGAGAGATCCTCGTGGCAACGCAGTCCGATGATGAGATCCGCTACCTCATCGCGCCGCGAGATGGGGCATTCGTGGTCAACGCCTCTCGGGTGCCGATCATGGTTGCGGCAATCGCCGGCGAGACCGGATTCGAGTCGACCGAGTACGACAGCGTGGAGGTACTCGCCCGTTACGGCCCGATCGAATACCAGCCCCACGAGGTACAGTCGTGGGGGCTCGTTGCCAAGATGGATGCCGCGGAAGCGTACGCACCGGTGGCCGCCCTCGGTCAGCGATTGCTCGGGCTCGTGGCGGCCTCATCGATCCTCGGCGTTGTGATCGCGTACTTCCTCGCGCGGAGCTTCACCCGCCCCATCCGCCGTCTGACCAATGCCGCGAGGGTGTTTGGCCGGGGTGACCTGACGATACGAGCAGATGTGCGCTCGAACGACGAGATCGGCACGCTGGCAGTCGTGTTCAACCGGATGGCCGAGCGTGTTGCCGCCGCCCACCAGACGCTCGAGCAACGCGTCGAGAGACGCACCGCGGAGCGAGATCAGTTCTTTAGCATGTCGCTGGACATGCTCTGTACGGCCGGCCTGGATGGTTATTTCAAAACCATCAATCCGATGTTCAGCAAGATCCTGGGCTACACCGACGCCGAGCTTCTGGAGAAACCCTTCCTCGAATACGTCCACCCGGATGACAAGAAAATGACCGTGGGCGTGTTCACCAAGCTGCTGCAGGGAGAAGATCTCATCGACTTCCAGAACCGTTATCGCTGCAAGGATGGCTCATGCCGGTGGCTCTCATGGTCCTGCCCGGGCGCCACACCGGGTGATGATCTGCTCTATGCGGTGGCGCGCGATGTCACCGATCAGAAGCGGTTCGAGGTGGAGCTCGAAGAGGCCAAGCAAACCGCCGAGGCGGCGACCCGGGCGAAGAGCGAGTTTCTCGCCAACATGACCCACGAGATCCGCACGCCGATGAACGGCATCATCGGGATGACGGAGCTTCTGAACAACACATCGCTGACCGACGAGCAACGCGATCTCCTGCGTCTCACGCAGGAATCGGCGGATTCGTTGCTGCGGCTCGTGAACGACATACTGGATTTCTCGAAGATCGAGGCGCACAAACTCGATCTCGACTCGGTCGGCTTCAGCCTGCGTGATTGCGTGGGCAAGGTGGGCCAGACCCTTTCGATCCCGGCTGCGTCGCGAGACATTGGTCTGCACTACCGGGTCGCCCCCGGTGTGCCGGACGATCTCGTGGGTGACCCGGGGCGCCTCCGTCAGATCGTCCTGAATCTGGCGGACAACGCGATCAAGTTTACCGATGAGGGCGAGGTTATCATCGATGTCACGGAGGAGGCGCGGACGAATGAGACGATCACGCTGCATTTTAGCATCCGGGATAGCGGTATTGGCATCCCGCCCGAACAGCAGCAATCGATCTTCGAGGCATTCAGCCAGGCCGATTCATCGACGACGCGGCGATTTGGCGGAACGGGGCTGGGGCTTTCGATCGCCTCTCAGCTCGTTCGCATGATGGGAGGACGTATCTGGCTTGAAAGCCAGCCGGGCCAGGGGACGACGTTCCACTTTACGGCTGTTTTTGCGCGGGGCTCGATGGCGGGTGCGTCCGATCTCACGCCGCTCGAGAACCCGCGAGTGCTCATCCTCGATGACAACGAAACCAACCGGCGTATCCAGACCGAGCTGCTGTCGAGCTGGGGCACCGAGCCCACCGCGGTGGGCTGCGGGGATGGGGCGCTGAAAGAAATCCGCACGGCGGCGGCGAACAACAATCCGTATCGTTTGCTCGTGCTCAATTGCTCCCTCCCCGAAATGGATAGCGGTCTCGGCTTTGCCGAACGCGTCCGTCAGGAGGAGGCTGCTGATAACCTGGCGATGATTATGATCTCGTCCGCGGCGCGTGCCGGCGATGCGGATCGTTACGAACAAATGGGGATCACACGGTATCTCACACGGCCCGTCATCCACTCGGAATTGCTGGACGCCGTTCGCGTGGCGGTCACCGAAGGCGCGTCACACGGCACGAGAGCGCGCCCCGTTGCTACCGAGCGCGCCCCGTTGCGGGTGCTTCTCGCGGAGGATGGGGTCATCAACCAACGGGTGGTCTGCGGTCTTCTCGAAGCGCAGGGTCACGAAGTCGTCGTGGTCCGCACCGGCAATCAGGCGCTGGACGCCCTCGAGAACGATCGCTTCGACGCCGTGCTCATGGATGTGCAGATGCCTGGAATGGATGGCTACGAGGCGACCCGCGTGATTCGCACGGCAGAGCACAAACGCGGCGGGCATATCCCCGTGATTGCGTTGACCGCTGCCGCCACGGAGGATGACCGGCGGCGATGCATCGATGCCGGTATGGATGGCTATGTCGCCAAACCCATCGATCCGCGGGAGCTCTACGCGGCGCTGGATGCAGTTACACCGGATGGCGGTCTCGTTCGATGGGCCGCCGAGCCGGAGATACCAGACACCACCCCGAAGAGTGCGAACCCGGTCGGTGCAAGAGACGTCGATCCAAACGATGTGATAGACTTGAAGGTGACGCACGAGCGAATCCCGGGCGGGCGCAGCGGTGTGCGGGAGCTGGTGCAGCTCATGCTCGAGGAATGCCCGAAACTGCTCGATCAGGTTCGCGGCGGGTTGCGGGAGCGGGATGCCGAGAGCCTGCAAAGGGCCGCACACACGCTGCGCGGCTCTGCCGATGTGTTCGGCGCAAAATACGTCGTGGCGGCGGCGGCACGGATCGAGGCACTCGGCCGTGAGGATCGGCTCGACGACGCCGGCGACGAACTCGCGGATCTCGAGCGGGAGGTCGATCGACTGGTCATCGCGCTCGAATCGGTGTTCGACTATAATAGAGGCGGTGCGTAGTCCCTGACAAAGGAGGTGACGTGTGGCAACGGTTCTGATTGTCGATGACAGCGCTGTCGACAGAAAGATCGCGGGAGCGTGTGTCGAAGATGAGGGGTTGAAAACAATCTATGCGGAAGGCGGTCGCGAAGCGTTGAACATCATTCCGCAGAAGAAGCCCGACATCGTCCTCACGGACGTCAGCATGCCGGAGATGGATGGGCTCGAGCTCGTCGAGCACATCCGGCGCCTTCACCGACCGCTGCCCGTCATCATCATGACCGCCTACGGGAGCGAGGATACCGCGGTTGCCGCGCTCAAGGCGGGGGCAACGAGTTATGTCCCCAAAAAGGACATCCGGCAGGGCTTGAGCAGTGCACTCCACATCGTTCTTTCCGGTGTCGAGGCCAGAAAACACCGGGAGAAGTTGCGCGGACTTCTCGATAACAGTGAATCGCATTTTGTCATTGGTATGGAACCGGACGCACCCGCCGCGCTGGTAAGATATCTCGAGAATGATCTCGCCGAAATGAACTTCTGTGATGACGCGGGGCTCTTTCAGGTGAACAGCGCCCTGAGCGAGGCCATTGCAAACGCGGTCGAGCACGGCAACCTCGAGCTCGACAGCGAGCTGCGTGAGACGCACGACGGCTCTTACTATGAACTCGGCCGGGAGCGCAGAGAGAAGCCCCCCTACCACGACCGGCATGTCTATGTATCGGTAAGGCTCACACAGGATGAGGTGACCTATGTGGTCCGCGACGAAGGCTCGGGTTTCGACACATCCGGTCTACCCAACCCGAAAGACCCCGAAAACCTCGTCAAGGCGGGCGGACGGGGCATCCTCCTGATCCGTATGTTCATGGACGAGGTCCGCTTTAACAAGACCGGCAACGAGATCACCATGGTGAAGCGCCGGAACAGCTGCGAGTGACCTCCTCTCAATCGGCTTTCCGAATTTTCAGCTTGTGAAAAAAGAACGACTCCCGCTACGGGAGCACAGTGTCAAGATCTTGACACTGCGCTCCGATGAAGACGCTCGGCATCAAGATCCTGGCACACGCCCTATCATTTCAGAAGCACCGCGCGAGTCACCCGCTGGCCAAGCGATGTCGTCACGCGGACGAAATAGATCCCCGAGGCCACGTCGTGACCGTTTGCGTTGCGGCCATCCCAACGGATTTCGTTGAGGCCCGCGGTGAACGGCTTTTCGGCCGCGAGCACCGCGATCCGTGATCCGTTGACCGACCACACTTCCGCGGTCACCGGCATCGCCCTCGGCAACGAGAAGCGCACCGATGTCGACGGGTTAAACGGATTCGGCGCCACGCCAAGAATCTCGAACGGCATGGGTGCCGTCGTCCCGATTGCCGTCACGACGGGAACGGATACCGGGATCACGGTGGGTCCGTTGATCGCGTTGCTCTCGACGTTGATCGCGCAGTTGAACTGACCATTCTCCGTGGGCGTCACGCACACGACCATCCGGGTCGAATCATACGGCGGGATGCTGTGGGCCGTCATCGTCGTATCGATACTGAACGGGGGCATCGTACAACCGCTGATGCTCGATAGGATGAGCGGCGTCGGTCCCTCGTTGACGATGGCGATCGTGTCGCATGTCGTTTCGTGGCCCGGAACGCTGGTAAACACAAGAGGCGAGGGCACGGCAATCGCCGTCGGCGGATCCGTACAAACCGATGGTTTCTCGATCGATTTGACAACGATGTTGTCGATGAACATTCCCGTCGGCGTGCCAATGGCGATGTCGGTTCCCATTTCGAAGAACAACCGGATCGTCGTACCCGCCAGACCCGGAAACTGCAGGTGAACGCTGCTAAAGTTCGGGGTCACATCGGAGCTCCAGCACGACAGGTCCTGCAGGGGCTGGTCATCGCCACTCGCCCGGTTCATCTGCCACGGATAGAACGGCTCGAAGAGCGATGCAAAGGCACCGGCAAACTTCACCGTAGTGGATGCGTCATTGATCTCGATCTTTAGGACCGCGCCGTCCCAGGCCTTGCGTTCGGTGTCGTCCTCGATATTGTGTGTGACATCGAACGTGACATCGACGAGATCAGCATTGCCCGGAATGACGATCGGCGGGCTCAGGAGCCGGTTGTGGCTCATCACGCTAACATCCGCACAGAAGACCGAATTGGCGCCCGAAGCGAAAAACGTCATCGACGTCACCCATGGATTGTTCGTCCCAACCAGCAGGGCCGTCGACCAGCCCGCAGGAAGCAGGGGTGCGACGACGCCGTCGAAGTTCTCGGCCAGCAGTGTGGTCTGGACCGGTGCGCCCGTCGGGATGCTAAATGGCACCAGAGCCGGACCTGCCGAGCTCCCCACCGTCAACAAAAGCTCGATATCGGTACCGCTCGCAAAACCCGGGTCCAGATCGAGCACGAACGGATTCGCGTTGGATGCCGTGCTCCCCACCGCGGAAAGGTTGCCAAAAGTCTGCGCGGCGTTCGTGATCGTTACGCCGGGTGTCGATGTCGTCACCGTGCCCAGTATCCCCGTGATCGAGCTCAGGCACGTGCTGTAGTTCTCGATCGTGACGGTCAGATCGATCGTTTCAGCGGCTTCCGCATAACCGTTGGCAGACGTGCATCCCGCGTCGGTAAAGGCCGAGCTTACGAAGGAAATCGGGGCATCCGGTACCGTCCCATCGGACCGATCGAAATACGTATCCGGTGCAAAGGTAAGATACGATGGCTCATCCGTTTTGGCAAACGTCGAGTAGAGCTTGCCGTTCTCCGACACGCACTGGATGTAGTCGCCGATATTCGGCTGGCTCGTCCTATTGCCGTATTCCGCATGAAACGGTTTGTCCGTAATGGGGGTCGGACACGCCCACGTCAACCCGCCATCGTATGAGTGCGTGTGAAACACATCGGTGAGGTCCGATGTGCCGGAACCGTTGATCTGGTCGTACCAGATCACATCGACCCGGCCATCCGTCTGGTCGACACTCAACCAGGCGAAAAACTGCGCGCGGTCGTTACCGGGGTTCGCATTGATCGCGACCGGCGAGCTCCAGGTCACGCCGCCGTCCGTCGAGCGGATGAAATAGATGTCCGCAAAGTCCGGCGCCATATTGCGTGATGCGTAGGCAATGTAGACGTTGCCGTTTGTGTTATCCACATCCATCCCGATAAAGCCGTGAATACGATCCGACCCATAGGGATTCATCGGGTTGGCGAGGCCGCCCACGATCGCCGCCGGGCTGCCCCACGTCAGACCGTTATCGGTCGAGCGGACGAACTGTATATCCCAGGTTCTGCGCCACCCAACATAGACGTTGTTGCTCGATCCGTCTGCCCTCGGCACCGATCCCTGCCCGCTGGGTGTGAACACGTTGAGCCCCGTCCACGTCATTCCAAAATCATCCGAGTACGTCACGCGCATGTCCGTCTCGGCGCCAAAGTTCGTCCAGCTGATAAAGATGCGGCCCGTTTCGGGGTCGACCCCCATGAACTCCTTGTCGGGAAAGTCAGTTCCGTTCTTCGCCGTCGTCACGTCACGCGGGAGCGACCACGTCGCCCCGCCATCGGTCGATACATTGATGCAGAGGCTGCTCTGACCGAGCGTGTCACTGTAGAGGGAGGCGAAGAAGAAGTAGACCTGGCTGGTGTTCGGATCGGTCCACGTCTTGACATCGGGATCACCGTACACCTTGTCACCACCGAATGTCGGCATCTGTCCGCCATCCGTCCAGCTCGCCCCGTCATCCGACGAGTACGAGTAGCCGGACACACTGACATCGGGGAGCCAGAATCCGCGGATATCGTTGTAACCGGCCACGATGAAGTTGCCGTTCTTGGCGACCGTGTTTTCGCTCTGAAAGTCGGGTGCTGTGGGGCTGTGCACCAGGATGTCGCTGCCCTGGAGCCCAAAGATCGAGGGAGCCGCCAGTCGAGGGCGCATGGCGTGTATGCCTACCGGAGGAACGGGTATCGGCACATCGCCCCGGGCGATCGCACCCATCGGCGAGATCTCCGGTGCCCACTCCGACGGCGCATGCCTGCCGGAGGAACGGACGTCATCCGGTCCGAACACCGTGTTTGCCGGCAGGACCATCGTAACGATTGCCAACAAAAAGACCAGCAGGATAGAGGAGTGAACCTTCCACTGGCGTTGTTTAATCTGATGATGTGGGCAGGAACTTCCGGTGGCGTTGCGTGGCATGCTGCAGCCTCCTCTGTCGTGACGGTCGGATCGACAGCGCAGCTGCACCATCCCTTTGTGCTTCGATGCACTGCGCCCGGGGCGAAGGTGGCGCCTGGCTGGGACGCGCTTATTATATCAAATAAAATGAGTTACGACAAGAGGGATCGGCATCCGGCGCAGCCGGATACGGTCGAGCGGTTGCGATTCGACGCATCCTAG
>CBDVBZ010000029.1:0-30367 GCA_965372355.1 uncultured bacterium
CCGCGGCGTCAGTTTGTCCTGCGGTAGTAGAGCATCACACCGACCTTGGCCACCGCCATCGCGCCCATGACGAGCAGGAGATCCCAGCGAACCGCGCGGCTCGATATATAGTCGTACCAGAAGAACACACCCATGATGATCACTCCCACGATCATCGCCACACGCGTGGCCTTGTATCGGTGCACGATAAATCTTTCGTCCATTACGTATCGTCCTCCTCCAACTGAAACATCTCATCCGTCGAACAACCGAAAAGACGGGCGATCTTGAGCGCGAGCGGCAGGCTGGGAATGTACTTGCCCCTTTCGATCGAGATGATCGTTTGCCTGGACACACCGATCGCCTTGGCCAGTCCTTCCTGGGTAAGCCTCGCGCCTTTGCGGTGGTCCTTGACGCTATTCTGTATCTTCTCTTTCATCCCAAACCACGGCGATTTGAGCCAGCACGGCGACCACGCTCAACCCCGCCGCGATTCCTGTAAGCAGTCCCTCAAAAAAATCCGCGCGGGGCAAACCAGTGCCGACGCGGCCGATGAGGGCGGCGAGCGACAGACACAACAGCCCGATCGGAACGACAAATCCCCTGCTTCTTGCCAACACGTTGAGCCTCCCTGATTCTTCTGGAAACGATCGGCCGCCGCCACGTCGCACGGCGGCCCCTGCATATGAAGTAAAGCGTGCTTTACATTTGGTAATATACCACTGTTTTTGGTTTTGTAAAGCGTGCTTTACAAGATTGTTGAGAATTCTTGCGTCCGATGCCCGATGGCACCGGGGCAACGGTAGTAACCTATTATTCACAAATAGGTTATCTACTGCAGCGACTCGAGGGGCCGGCGAGAAGCGCGATCCGGATTGCGCCGGGCCGACGACGTGCTACAATCGTGGCTTGTTTCCGACCGACCCCTTTTTGGACACGTTACCTTGAAGGAGGTTAGGGATGCAGCCGAAGACAACGGACGATGTCCTCGACATGATGGACGCCCCCTTCACGTCGGTCGCGCTGTCGACCGCCATGGAGCTGGGTCTCTTCTGGATGCTGGAGGAGAGTAACACGGATGCAGTGGGTGTGGCCGTCGCGCTGGGAATCCCCGTGACCCGCTGTCGCTACTGGTTGCAGCTTCTGGAGGACGCGGGCCTTCTGGAGAAGGACTCCGCCGGCTATCGACCCACTGAAATCACACGTCGTTCGATTATCGACGTGCTGAGCCAGGAATCCTGGGCGCTTCTCGCGGAGGAAACCCGCCGCCGGCTCCCCAGCCTGCGCGATCTGTCCTTGCATATCCGCGACTCCGGTTCGGTGTGGCCCGCGCTGGGTCTCGAGCCGCCGATGTTCTACGCAGACATGGCCGAAGACGCCGAGCTCGCTGGCCGCTTCACCCGAATGCTCTATGAGCTCCACGAGCCTCTCGCCGCTGACCTGGCGCCACGTTTGAACCTCAAGGGCGTGCGACGAGTCATGGATCTGGGAGGTGGTTCGGGAGTTATCTCGATGGCATTGCTTCGTCGTCACGCGAAACTCACCGCCGTGGTTGTGGACATCGCCAACGTGTGCGCAGCCGGGCGTCGGATGGCCGAGGAAAACCAGCTCCAGGATCGGATCAGCTATCACGCCGCTGATTTTCTCGAGGACCCGCTGCCCACCGGTTTTGACATGGTGTTGGAATGCGATGTCGACGTGTACAGCGAAAAACTGATGTCAAAGATATGGGAAGCACTCAACCCCGGCGGGCGTTTTGTGGTCATCGATCAGCTGGCCCCGGGAGAGGGCGTGGCTCCGCCGACACGGGTGCACTGGGCGTTTCGCGGTTCGCTGGGCGATCCGCGTTTTCGGTATCTGACACCGCCCGAGGTCAAGGGGCAGTTGGAGAAAGCGGGTTTCGAAATCATGGCGGAGACCCCGTTGCCGATTGTGCCCGGCGGCCCCAAACGGGTCACTCGCGGAATGATCATGATCGAGGCCCGAAAGGTCGAGTTGCGGACGTGACCGAAATCAAGTTCCTGTTCCGCGCGCGGTGGACTATAGTGTGGACGATAGTGTCGTGTAGGAAGCACAAACCGTAGCCACCATCGAGTCCATTGAAAAACGAGACCCAGCAACCCATGGGCGGCCGCCGCTGGATTGTCATCGGCGTCGCCGTCCTGTTCTTGATCTCCGCGTTCGCCTATCCGGTGATCGTTGGCAAGGGCCGTTCGCGTCCCAGCGACGATCCCTGGGCGCGCATGCCCGCACCGGCACCGCACACCGACCATTCCGCCTTGATCCAGGGTCCCGTCGCGACGGGTCCGGAGGCAACCCGCGAGTGTCTCCGGTGTCACGAGAACCAGGCGCACGATTTTATGAAGACCTCCCACTGGACGTGGCTGGGGCGCGACGTGACCGTTCCCGGCCGGACCGACCCGGTGCGGCTCGGCAAGCGGAACATGCTCAACAACTTCTGCATCGGCGTACAGTCGAACTGGGAGCTGTGCACATCGTGTCACGCTGGCTATGGATGGACGGACGCATCGTTCGATTTCACCAACCCCAAAAACATCGACTGTCTCGTCTGCCACGATGGGACGGGAGCGTATTTCAAATCGAAAGGCGGAGGGTACCCCGGTGACGGCGTCGATCTGCTCGCCGTCGCGCGAAGCGTGGGACGACCCACCCGCCGCAACTGTGGTTACTGTCATTTCAAAGGCGGTGGTGGGGACGCGGTCAAGCACGGGGATATGGATGGAACGTTTTATTTCCCCTCGGAGCGAATTGACGTCCATCTCGGCCGCTACGATTTCGAATGCGTCGACTGTCACCGGACCGAGCGTCACGAGATGGGTGGCCGGGCACCGTCGGTGAGCGCCGACGTCGAAGGGTGGCTCGAGTGCACCGACTGCCACCTGGCCGCACCGCACGCAAACGAACGGCTTAACCGGCACGTTCGTTCCGTGGCGTGTCAGACCTGTCACATCCCGAGGATGGCCGTTGGCGCGCCGACCAAGATGTCGTGGGACTGGTCGACGGCCGGAGAGGATTGGGAGGAAGACTCACACCACTATATGAAAATCAAGGGCAGCTTTACGTATGCACAGAACGTCGCACCCGAGTACTACTGGTTCAACCGCCACTCGCACCACTATCTGCAGGGCGACAAGATCGATCCCGAAGGGATCACCGACCTCAACCGGCCCCAGGGTGAGATCCGCGATCCGGACGCCAGGATCTGGCCGTTCAAGGTCCATCGAGCGAAGCAGATCTACGATGCCGTCAACAACACCCTTATCGTGCCGAAGACGGTGGGTTCGGGAGGATACTGGACGGAGTTCGACTGGGATCGGGCCGCGCGGCTGGGGTCCGAGGCGACGGGGCTGCCCTATAGCGGCGAGTACGGTTTTGTCCGGACGGATATGCATTGGCCGATGACACACATGGTCGCCCCGGTCGGCGAGGCGCTTCAGTGTATTGACTGCCACACCGAGGGCGGCCGACTCGACTGGCAGCGGCTCGGTTTCGACGGCGATCCGGCGTATCGCGGCAACCCCCGCTCGATCGTTTTTGGTGTCGACGCGGCATCCACGGGGGGTGTGAAGTGACGAAGTGGGTGGGTGCCGTTGCGATCGCCGTCATGGCGACCGGCCTGGCCGCCGCACCGACCGCCGCGTCGGATTCCCCGGAAAAGGCCGAGAGCCGCAGCACGATCACTGTTCCGCCGCCGGAGAGGGCCGGCCCCCCCGAAGTCATTGCGCATCCGCGTCTCCGCCTTCTCGACGCCGACGGCCGGGACGTGCTGGTTAGCGGTGGACCGGTGTCTCCGATGAGGACGTGTGGCGGCGGGTGCCACGACACCGAGTACATCGCAAAGTATAACTACCACGCCTGGCTGGGTGCCGACGAAGACGCTTACTCCGGTGCCTCGCGCCGGCATCCTTGGCAGGTGGGTACAGGCCCCTACGCCGGGTGGAGCCCCATCACGTATCGTCTGCTGACACCGGGCGGCGAGCGTTTCGATCTGGGCACGGCCGAATGGGTCAGCCAGTTCGGCGTCCGACACGCCGGTGGCGGCCCGGCGGTCTACGGTTTGGGGGGCGTGCGTCTCGACTCACTCGACACTGCCGGCGCGCATGCAGACGCTCATATCCTCGACTCCTCGTCGGGCAACCCCGTCGCGTGGGACTGGCAACGTTCAGGTGTCGCGGAACTCAATTGTTTTCTCTGCCACCTTCGAGAACCGGACAACGATGCCCGCATCCAAGCGCTCGAGGACGGGCGTTTCGAGTGGGCGGCCACCGCAACGCTCGAACGGACCGGCGTTGTCGAGAAGACAGACAATGGGTGGTGGTGGCGCCGCCAGGCGTTCGACGCGGCGGGACTCGCGCCCGAAGACAGGGTTCAAATCGGTGCACCGGCCAGTGTCAACTGCGGGCAGTGCCATGGTCTGGTACACACCGGCAACGGCCCCGCCTGGCCGGTTTATGGGACGCGCGAATGGGACACCGAGACAAAAGGGCAGGTTGTCTCCGTGCAGCAGATGTCCAGATCGGCAATGAACCTCACCGGCAAACACACGCTCGGCAGACCGTGGGACATCCACATCGCGAGCCTGATGAAATGCACGAACTGTCACTACCTCATGAATGATCCCGATTACACATCCGAAGTTCTTGGTTCCCGTCCGGCCCACCTCAATGTCGACACCCGCCGGCAGGCGATCGGTGAATATCTCAAGCGCCCGTTGCACCAGTTCGTCAAAGGGCGGAGCGCGCAGGGCACGGTGGCGGGCGATCTGGACGGCACGATGCGCCGGTGCGAGGACTGTCACAACATCGAGGTTACACACGCCTGGCTGCCATACAAAAAACGTCACATGGAACGCCTGCTCTGCGAGTCCTGCCACATTCCTAAGGTCTATGCGCCAGCCCGGCGCGCCACGGACTGGACGGTATTGACGCCGGATCGTGGGCCTCGTGTCGAGTACCGCGGCATCGACGGCCCCATCGACGATCCCGCGTCGCTGATCCGCGGCTTCCGTCCGGCATTGCTGCCGCGAAGCACAGCTGACAATTCGCTACCTCGTCTCGGACCGTACAACCTGATCGCGTCGTGGTACTGGGTCTACTCCGATCCGCCGAGGCCGGTACGCGTGTACGACCTGACGCGCGTTTTCTTCGACGGCGAGCGTTACCACGACGACATTGTCACGGTGTTCGATGCCGACGATGATGGTGACATCGCGGTCGCCGAACTCGTCCTGGACTCACAAGACAAAACGGCCGTGGTCCGTCACCGACTGACATCACTGGGTATCGAGAACCCTCGTATCGTTGGCGAGATCCAGCCGTACAGCCTTCATCATGGAGTGGCTACGGGGAAATGGACAAAACGGGCGTGTGAGAGCTGCCACTCGTCCGAATCCGGAGTGACCGCGCCGTTTGTTCTCGCCGCTTCGGCGCCCGGCGGTGTCCTGCCGGAACCGGTGGTGGGTACCAACGTGCAGTTTGGTGGTGAGGTGTTGATGGCGGCCGACGGCACGATAACATACAGGCCGGCGACACTGGATGAAGGCTTTTACGTTCTCGGTCACGACCGTTGGAAATGGATCGACCGCACGGGCGGCGCGCTCATTTTTCTCGTGCTGCTGGGTGTCCTCGTCCACGGCGGTCTGCGTCACCGCTACTCACGGCGCACAAGGGTGGCAAAGTGAAAGTAGATCGCGTTTATATGTACAGCCGTTACGAGCGAATCTGGCACTGGCTGCAGGCGTTCGTTATTCTGGCTTTGGCCGTCACCGGCTTCGAGATCCACGCACCCGAGTCGTATCGCCTGTTCGGCTTCGAAACGGCCGTGTCGATCCACTACCTTCTCGGTTTCTTGCTCATCCTGAACGCGTTTCTTGGCTTTTTCTACAACCTGTCGACGGGAGAAATCAATCAGTACTTCTCGTCTTCTCCCGACTTCGTCACCATGGCATTTCGCCAGACGTTATACTATCTGCGCGGGATATTCAGAGGGGAGCCGCACCCGTTCGAAAAGAAACGCTACGGCAAGCTCAACCCGCTTCAGAAACTCACGTACGTTGCGATTCTCAACGTGCTCCTCCCCGTGCAGATTCTGACCGGTCTCTTGCTGTGGGGTACGCAGCGCTGGCCGGACACGGTGGGCCGCATCGGGGGGTTGCCCGTACTCGGCGCGGTACATACTATCGGCTCGTGGTTGTTTGTCGCCTTCGTTTTGATGCATGTTTATCTGACGACGACCGGGCGAACACCACTCGCTTACATGCGCGCAATGATCACCGGTTGGGAGGAAACGGAATCCACGGTTTCTGGCAAGGCCAGGGCGGAGGCTCGTGGTAGCGGAGGTTCCGATGAATAGAGGGAAGCCAAAACCCTACTGGAACTCGTACGTTGCCGGCATTCTTCTCGGCGTGGTGTTGTTCGCGTCGTTTTTTCTCACAGGCCATGGGTTGGGGGCCTCGGGCGGTCTGGCACGCGTTCTGTTTGCCGTCGAGGCGAAGGTGGCGCCCGAATATGTGGATAACAACCCGTATCTCGTGCGGTTTGCCGGTGGGTCCAGACAACCGCTCGATAACTGGCTGATCTGGATGACCATCGGTGTCATTGTGGGCGGCTTTGTGTCCGGGTCCTTTGGCCGTCGCGTTCGCGTGGAAATACACAAGGGGCCATCGATCTCGCCGCAGACCCGTTTGTTGTTCGCCGTGATCGGCGGAATTCTTGTGGGGTATGCGGCTCAACTGGCCCGGGGATGCACATCCGGGCAGGCACTGACCGGCGGCGCCGTATTATCCGTCGGCAGCTGGGCGTTTATGTTTGCGGTTTTTGGAGGCGGCTATGCGATCGCATGGTTCGTCCGCCGCTTATGGAACTAATCGTATGGCTGACCCCCGGAGGGGGCATCCATACGTGTGACGGTTGGAGTTGACGACGCTTCGCCTCGCAACTCAACCGGCACGCAACCACGGAGAGCGAAAAAAGTGGCGCCATTTGATCTCAACAGTGCGGTCGGGACTGTCGGAACGATCCTGATTTATCTCGCGATCGGGTTTGGCTTTGGTTTTGCACTCGAGCGGGCCGGCTTCGGCAACGCAAAAAAACTCGCCGCTCAGTTCTATTTGCACGACATGACCGTCTTGAAGGTCATGTTTACGGCGATCGTGGTCGCGATGTTGCTCGTGTTCTTTGCCTCCGCCGCAATGTTGCTCGATATCGACAAAGTGTTCGTAAACCCCACCTATCTGTGGCCCGGGATTCTCGGCGGGTTGCTGCTCGGGTGCGGGTTTATCATCGGTGGCTACTGACCGGGCACATCGCTGGTCGCGGTCGCGACCTGGAAGCTGGACGGACTGTTTTACATACTGGGTTTGTTCATCGGGTTCTTCTTTTTTGGAGAAACGGTTTCGAAGTTCTGGGCGTTCTTTAACCACTCGGGATTCATGGGGCGTTTTACGATACCGCAGTGGCTCGGTGTCGACGCCGGCATCGCGGTGTTCGCCGTTGTGGCGATGGCGCTCTTTATGTTCTGGGGTGCGGAAAAGCTCGAGAAGATATTCACCGCACGGAGAGATCGGTAGGACACACAGTGCGATTTCACAAGACCATTGCAGCAGTGATCCTTTTCGGCGCGGGCGTCGCGGCGATGCTGGCCGGCGCACCGGACACCGAACGCAAGCTGGGGTGGGCGGCCGACTCGCTCGATCGCGCGGTCCGGTCGCGGGTCTACCACGTCGATCCCGCCGAACTGCTCGATCTGATGTACAACAACCAGATTCGTCTCGCCATTCTCGATGTGCGCGATGAAGGTGATTTCAATCTATTCCACCTGCTGGACGCGCGCCGGTTCGCATTCACAGACGAAGACATCGCATGGGCACGAAGCCTGCCGGAGGAAGCGGCCGTCTTCGTCGTCGCATCCAACGACGAGGAGCAGGCGGAGGAGGCATGGAAACGGCTCAACGTATTGAAGTTTCGCAACACGTATGTCCTCGAAGGCGGGATGAATCTGTGGCTCAGCCTGTGCAAACCGGAACACGCCGACCCGGACCGCCGCCCGGCCCACGTTGCCCGGGTGGACGCGGCGCAGCTGGATGACGATAGGCTACGCTACACATTCCCCGCGGCCCTCGGCGCCCTTTATCCCGAGGCACGCCCGAAGGCGGGGTGCTTCAGCGACAGGACGTTCGAGACCAAGGTCGAGGTGCTCAGCCCGGTCGCGGTGCCGACCGGCGGGTGTGGCGGCTAGCTCGGGCGAGATCATGAACATCTTGTTGGGAGAAGTAACGAGCATGAATATTTCTGGAGAACCGGGCATCACGGGACGGCATCACGGTGGATGACAAGATAGAACGTCTATATCTGGCGCTTCGCTCGATCCGCGAGGTCGACCAGCTCCTGATAAGGGTGGACGACCGCTCACAACTCCTCCAGGCGATCTGCGACACCCTTATCCGCAATCGAAGTTATTACAACGCCTGGATCGTTCTCCTCGACGCAGCGGGCAGGGCTCTCGAGACCGCCGAGGCAGGTCTCGGCGACGGGTTCCGCCCGATGCTTGACAGGCTCGACCGGGGTGAGCTCACAGCGTGCGCCCGGCGTGCTATGGGGCGGGTGGATGTCGTTGTCACACACGACCCGTACGAGGCCTGCACGGACTGTCCTCTTTCCGACAAGTACAGCGGTCGTTCCTCTATGACCGTGCGGCTCGAGCACGAAGGAAAGGTCTTCGGGCTGCTCTGTGTTTCGATTCCCAGGCAGTATACCCAAAACGAAGAAGAGTTCGAGCTCTTGCAGGAAATCGCAGGAGACATCGCATTCGGCCTCAGCAGGATGGCGCTCGAGGAAGCCCTCCAAAAAACCCGGCGCAGATTCCGGGACCTCGTCGAGAGCTCACCGACCGGTATCGTGATCGTTCAGGACGGCGTCGTTATCTACCAGAACCCGGAGCAGGAGCGTATGACGGGCTCACACTACCGGATGAACGAGATGCTCGAGTTCACCAACGTTCATCCGGACGACGTAGAGAGAGTGAAGAAGCTCTTCGCAGAGATCTCATCCGGAGACCGGCAGACGATCGATACGGATCTTCGTTTCTATATCCCGGGACAGACACACGATCGCGCCGTGATGAAGTCGGTCTACTGGCGGGCGAGCTCGATCGAATACAAGGGAAGAAGGGCTGTGCTCATCAATATGATCGACATCACCCGGGCGAAAGAGCTGGAACAGCTCGTTCTCGTCGAGGACAAGATGTCCTCGCTGGGACACATCGCGGCCGGCATCGCGCATGAAATCCGCAATCCCCTTTCCGGCATCAACATATATCTCAAGACGCTGGAAGATCTGCTGGGTGAATCCGAACAACCGGAGATGGTAGAAAAGATATTCCGTCAAATCCAGTCGGCGTCGCGAAAAATCGAATCGATTGTCAAGAGAGTCATCGACTTTTCCAGACCGGGCGAGCCCAATCTCGTATTGACGGACATCAACAAGCCCATCGAGGACGCGTTGGAGCTCTCGTCCGTCACCATGCGCAAGACCGGCGTGAAGATCGAGAAGTCACTGGCCGATAACCTTCCACAGTGCCACATCGATCCGACGCTGATCGAAGAGGTGGTGCTGAACTTGATTACCAACGCCGCCGAGGCGATGAAGAACGAGGAAGGAGAAAAGCGGATCGAGGTCCTGTCGAGCGCCGAAGACAATAACGTTTTCGTGAGGGTCGCCGACTCCGGCCCGGGAATTCCGCCGGAACTCCAAGCGCGGGTCCTCGAGCCTTTCTATACGACCAAGAAGGGCGGATCGGGTATTGGTCTCAGCCTCTGCCAGAGAATCATCACCGACCATGGCGGCAGCCTGACGGTTGAAACGAGCCGGTGGTCGGGCGCCGAGTTCGTGATCAAGCTCCCTGTCGGAAGGCGAAAATGAAGGTTACGTACACGATATGCGTGGTGGACGACGAAGAAACGATTCGCGACGGGATCGCAATGCATCTGGGACAGGAGTACCGGATTCAGACCTATGCGGATGCCGAATCGGCAATCGATAACCTGGCCAGCGCTCCACCGGATTTGATCCTTCTCGATATCGGTCTACCCGGTATGGATGGCATCGCCGCGCTCGAGAAATTCAAGAAAATCGATCCGGGTGTATCGGTGATCATGATCACCGCGTATGAAGATATCGATACCGTCGTCTCCGCCATGAAGCTCGGCGCCCACGATTACGTCGTGAAGCCGATTCACATGGACGCGTTGCGGATCTCCATCCGAAACGCCCTGGAAACCGTCCGCCTACACAAGGAGATCCGTCTCCTGCAGGAGCGGTACCTCGAGGAGAACCTGCCGTTCTTCATCGGCGAGAGTGACTCGATAAAAGGGGTGATGGGTTTCATCGGGATGATCGCCCAGAGCCCCGACACACCGATCCTCGTTGTCGGTGAGACCGGCACCGGTAAGGAGCTCATCGCGAGCGCCATCCACTACCGGAGCCCGAATTTCGAGGGCGCCATGGTGACGGTGAACTGCGCGGCTATTCCAAAGGATCTTATCGAGAGCGAGTTGTTCGGGTACGAGAAGGGGGCGTTCAGCGGGGCGAGTGCTTCGGGTAAGAAGGGTCTGGTGGAGGCGGCGGCGGGTGGGACGCTCTTTCTCGATGAGGTGGGCGACCTCAGTCTGGAGGCCCAGGCGAAGCTGCTGCGATTTCTGGAGGACGGTGAGTTCTATCGCGTAGGAGGCACCCGTACCGTGCGCGTAAAAACACGGGTCGTCTCGGCGACGAACAAGGATATCGGCGAGATGATCGACCAGGAACTATTCCGCAAGGATTTGTACTTTCGGTTGGGTGTCATTCGTGTCCAGGTGCCCTCGTTGAACGAGCGCAAGGACGACATCATCCCGCTGGCCGAGCACTTCCTCACGGAATTCAGCCGCAAGTTCGACAAGCCGGTGACGGGACTGGCCGGGATGGCTCGCGACGCGCTGATGAACCACACATGGGTCGGCAACGTACGCGAGCTCAAGAACTGCATCGAGCGCGGTGTGCTCACCTGTCGGGGCGCGGAACTTACCGAACGCGATCTGGGTCTCGAAGACGCAGGCGTCTCGCCAAAGCCGCCAACAGGTGAGATGGATCTCCCCGCCGTCACGGTCGAAGGGGTCGACTACCTGAAACTCAAGAAATCGTTCGAGAGATACTACATCGAAGAAGCCTTGAGGCTCGCCGGCGGTAACGAGAGCAAGGCCGCACGGCTGCTGGGTATGAACCATCACACGTTTCGCTACCAGAAAAAGAAGCTCGAAGAAGACGACTGACCCGGTCCTGTCTTCTTTCTTCCGCTCTTCGCAATTCCTCTGAAATCGATTAGAAGAACTTCGACATTCTGACCCCGCGACAGCGTTGCGTGGACGCGGTCGTCTTGTGTAACCCATTGCCATTCCGTCGGCTATAGACGCGGCTGCCGCATGGCACGATCGATGCGCTAGGGAGTGTTCGAAAGGAGACGACGCCGCACATGAACAAGAACGAACAACCGAAATACAGCTATATCATGGAACCCACCGATGTCGACGAGCGCCCCAAGCGCTTTCTCGATGCCTTCGCTGCGATTCTGCGGCATTCGAACTACGCGCCCGTGCTGGATGCGTACCTGCGCATACGCACCAAGTGTTCGAGCTGCAGCGTGGACTGCCAGGTCTACCAGGCCAGCGGAGATCCGGAGGACATCCCCTGCATGCGCTCCGAGCTGCTTCTCGCCGTCTATCGCCGTTACTTCACATTGAGCGGGTTGCTCAAGGCTCCCCTGTTCGATGACTTCCGGCTCACCGACGAGCACATCGATCGCATGGCCGAGTCGTTCTACCGCTGCACCGCCTGCAAACGGTGCAAGGACTCCTGTCCGCTGGGGATCGACCACGCCCTCATCACCCATCTGGGGCGTTGGGTGCTGGCCGAAATCGACATCGTGCCCAAGGCGCTCAAGGTATCCGTTCGGGAGCAGCTGGAGGGGGAGACACACAACACGTCCGCCATACCGGTGATCGCTTTGAAAGACACGTGTGAATTTCTCGAAGAAGAACTGGAGGAGATCTACCCCGGCGCGGGGATCACGTTTCCCATCGACGTCGAAGGTGCCGAGTACGTCTTCTTTCCGGCCGTCTCCGACTACCTCCTCGAGGCTGACACGTTGATGGGCAACGCCGCGGTGCTCCACGCCATCGGGGCCAGCTGGACGATCGGGTCGAACAATTTCGACGGGATCGACTATGGCCTCTTCTATTCCGACAGGATGTGGGAACGAATCATCAAGGCCCAGGTGGCCGAGGTCCACCGTCTCAAGGGTAAGAAGATGCTGATCGGCGAGTGCGGGCACGCCTCACGGGCTGCCAGGGAAGGGATGGCCAATTTCATTCCAAAAGAGGACCAGGTTCCCGTCATCAACATCATGGAGCTCACCCACGAGAAGTTTGTCTCCGGAGAGCTCAAGCTGGTCGAGAACTCGGTACCCGAACGCATTACGTATCACGACCCGTGCAACATCGCGCGCAAGGGTTGGATCATCGAGCAACCCCGGGTTCTGCTGCGTCACATCTGTCAGGACTTCGTCGAGATGACACCGAAGGGCCGGGACAACTACTGCTGCGGTGGCGGTGGCGGCACGGTGTCGATCGACGAGATGCACGACTTTCGCATGCGCATCGGGGGTAAGACGAAGGCCGATCAGATGGCGGCGACCGGCGCCCAGGTCGTGATCTCACCGTGCGCCAACTGCAAAAAGCAGCTCGATGAAATCATTGTAGACTACAAGCTGCCGATGGAGCGTAAAGGCCTGCATGACCTCCTGCTCAAAAACATTGTCATGCCGGACGGCCAGACGGCGGTGCAGCCCGATGAGGAGGAGCCGCAGACGATGGAAACCGAAACATCAAAGGAGGGGGTGTAACCGTGGCAGAGTGGCTCGATTGGGCGAGGGGACCGGTTTTCCGGTTCTCGATCGCATTGATGATACTGGGTATCCTGAGACTGGCGGTGCTTAGCACGATGAACATCGCGAACATCGTCTCGCACGCGAGAAACAAGAACATCCCGTGGCGAACGGTGATCCGCGACACGTGGCGTTGGGTCTTTCCCTACCGGAAGGTTGCGCTTCAACCGTTCTTCAGCGTTGTTTCGATCCTCTTTCACATATCGATCATCATCACGCCTCTGTTCCTCGCCGCCCACATCATGCTCTGGCAGCGCAGCACGGGGCTCAGCTGGCCGGCGATCCCACAGGTGGCGGCGGACTACTTGACCCTTCTGGCCATCGTCACTGTGGCCATACTGTTCGTGATGCGCATATCCGCGCGGGACTCGCGGGCGCTCAGCCGGCTGCAGGACTACATCCTGCTCCTGCTGATCATGGTCCCCTTTGCCAGCGGCTATCTGGCCATGCACCCGACGAGCAACCCATTCGACTACAACGCAACGATGTTTGTCCATGTGATGTCCGGCAACGCCATCCTGGTGCTGATGCCGTTTAGCAAACTGGCCCACGCAGCCCTCTTCCCGGCGACACAGCTTGTATCCGAAATGGCCTGGCATCTCGCCCCGGGCGCCGGGGAAAACGTGGCCCTGACCCTCGGTAAGGAGAATGAGCCGATATGAGTACGCGCAACATGGCGATCCTCAACGACGTCACCCGGTGCATCGGGTGTGAAGAATGCGTTGTCGCCTGTCAGAAGGTCAACGGGCTGCCAAAGGAACAACCCTGGAGATGGGTAAAGCAGATCGATGACCTGTCGACCGCCCGTTGGACGACAATCGGCCGGATGCGCACCGAGAAGGGCGACCGGTTTCTTCGCCGCCAGTGCATGCACTGTATTGATCCCGCGTGTGTATCGGTCTGCATCGTCGGTGCGATGAAGAAGACGGATGAAGGGCCGGTCATCTACGACAAGGACCTCTGTATCGGCTGCCGGTACTGTATGATCGCCTGCCCCTGGGAGATCCCGCGTTACAGCTGGGAAGACGCGGTGCCCTACATCCAGAAATGCCACATGTGCTACGAACGTGTTCTCGACGACGGCAAGCTCCCCGCGTGTGTCGAGGCGTGCCCGACCGACGCAACGGTCTTTGGTGAACGCGAGGAGCTCCTGGCCGAAGCGCGGCGGCGTCTCGCCGCAGAGCCCAATAAGTACGTACAACGAATCTGGGGTGCAAAAGAAGTCGGCGGGACATCGGTCCTCTACATATCGGATGTGGATATCAAACTGACCGGTCTGGATGCGCCCGTGGTCGATCCGGAGCCTATACCGCACAAGACAACGAAGATACTGCACCAGATGCCGACGGTTTTCGCCGCGATGACAATGTTGATGGGCGGTCTCTTCTGGGTGATCAAGCGCCGCCAGCACATCGCGGATCTGACGGCGGAGAAATCAATCGATGAGGGACCGTCGGAGCAGACCAACGATGCCGAGCAAGAAGCCGGCGAGGAATAACAGGGAAGGGAGAGAATGAAGATACGAATCACAAAGATGATCCTGTGGTTTCTGGCCGGGCTCGGTTCGACGGTTGTCATTCTGCGGATCCTCCACGGACCGGGTTCGGTTACCGCGCTGACGGACATGCTCCCCTGGGGGATCTGGAAGGGATGGGGCGTCGTGGCACTGGTTCCCATCGGCGGGGCCGGTTTCACGCTGGCGATGCTCGTGTATATATTCCGTCAGGATATGTTCAAGCCGGTTGTCCGCGGCGCCGTGCTGCTGGGCCTTATCTGCTATAGCAGCGTCGCGTTCGGCCTGACGATGGACATCGGGATCTGGTGGCGTATCGTCTTCCCCGTGTTTTTCTGGCAGTATCATTCGGTGCTCTTCGAGGTCGCCTGGTGTATCATGCTCTACCTGCTCGTTCTGGTCGCGGAGTTCGGGCACACCGTATTTCACAAACTCGGGTGGCAGCGGCCGCTCCGCCTGGTCGAGAAGCTCAGCATCTTCTTCGTAATCTTTGGTATCGGTCTCTCGACACTTCACCAGTCCTCACTGGGCACGTTGTTTCTGGCCACGCCATTCCGCCTGCACCCGTTGTGGCACACGGACTTCCTTCCGATTCTGTTTTTTATCTCGTCGATGGCGCTCGGCTGTTTGACCATCTCGTTTCTCACGCTCATCGTGTACTGGCTCTACGGCGGCGAACCGCCGATGAAGGCACTTTCGGGTCTCGCGCGCGTCTCTGTCTGGCTCATGGTCGGTTATGTCGCGATCAAGTTCATCGAGATCTTCGCGAGCGGGGAGGGGGCGCTCCTTGTGGCCGGTGGCTGGGATACCGCGAACTTCTGGTTCGAGATGCTCTTGAGCTCGTTGATCCCGATCGTCGTGCTCATGCGAAAGCGATTCAGAGACAGCAAGACGGCCGTCTTCTGGGTGAGCCTCGCCGCCATTATCGGGATGTCGCTCAACCGTGTCAACGTGGCGGGTCTCGCAACGATGAGTATCACCAAATCCATATACGTGCCGACCTGGACGGAATGGGTGATGACGCTTGGCATACTCTCGGCCGCCGGGCTTTTCTATATGTTCTGCGTCGAGTACTTCGGTCTCTTTCCCGGGCTGGGGCGCGAGCGTGTACCGGAATGGATTACACCCGGACAGTTCGATCACACCGATTGGAAGACGGTCTATTTCGGTGGTCAGAGGCTCGGTTCGGCCTATCTTTACTCGCTTACTTTTGTCATCGCGGCGGCCATGGCGTTTGGATTCGTATCCGATAACGCCGTGTTCGGTGTGACACCGGAGGCAACGCCCGTCGAGAACCCACGCCAGGTCAGAATCACAAAGACGGGGGGCGATGACGGTTCGAGCGCGACATTCGAGCTTGCGAGCGGCCAGCGCGATACCGGCCAGGTGGTTGCCACCATCATGATGCTCGACGCGAACCGCAACGGCCGCTATGTCCTCTTCGATCACGAGGCACACGAATCCCGTCACGGCGGCGAGGACGGTTGTGTGCTGTGTCACCACATGAGCAAACCGTACGACCGTTGCACGGGCTGCTACGAGTGTCACAGCGACATGCATCTCACCGTCGATGTGTTCGATCACGATCTTCACATGGAAAAACTCGGCGGCAACGACCACTGCGCCGAGTGTCACACGGACGACCGGCTCCCAAAGGTGAGGGAAAACACCGCGGACTGTCTCGGATGCCACACGGCGATGGTCACGGCGGGGTCCCGGGTGACGGTCAGCTCACCGAGAATCAACTCGAGAACCGTCGGGTACATGGACGCCGTCCACGGTCTGTGCATCGGCTGCCACGAAGAGGTTCAGCAATCGATGGTGGAGCCGAACGATAGCCTGTCTCGCTGCACCCATTGTCATCAGTCGCTCCCCGACCTCACCGAAGAGGCCTGGAAGCATTATCGCTAACGCGAGAAGGAAAACATGGTACGCAAAGATCTTCCCGAAGAAATCCGCAGCTGGGTGGGACAACAGCTCTTTGATCACGTGCCGAGCAACATCGTCGTGATCAACCGCGACTTCGAGGTCGTCATAGCCAACGAGGCGTTCACAAGCGTTTTTGGTGATGTTGCCGGAAAGCACTGCTACGAGGCGTTCAAAAAGAAGCCCGTCGCCTGCGAGCGCTGTATGGCGGCCCAGACATTCGAAGACGGTCAGGCACACGTGAGCAACGCGTATGGGGTCGATCGAGACGGCAGGTCCGGTTACTACGTCGTCCACAACGCCCCGATCTACAACGGGTCGGGTGAGGTTGTATACGTCATCGAGATGTCGTACGACGTCACCGACATCAAATCGCTGCAACGGCAATACAATATTCTGTTCGAGAGAGTCCCCTGCTATGTCGCAGTCCTGGATCGGGACTTCAAGATTGTTCGCGCAAACGAGCGGCTGCGTAACACATTCGGTGAGTCTCGGGGCAAGCACTGCTTTCGGGTCTACAAGCACCGGCACGATCGCTGCGAGGACTGCCCGGCCATGAAGACGTTTGCGGATGGAGGCTCGTACACCCGCGAGCAGGTGGGCATAAACAAACGCGGCATGCTCACACACTATGTCGTGTCGACCGCCCCGCTGTCGAAACGCGGCGGCAAAGTCAACCACGTGATCGAGATGGCGATCGATGTCACCGAAAGCCACAAGCTATCGCAGGATCTCTTGAAGGAGAGTCATTTCCGCCACGAGTTGACGGAGAACACGCTCGACGCCCTCGTGGGCACCGATGGGCGCGGTATCGTGAATATCTTCAACCCCGCTGCGGAGCGGTTGTTCAAAGTCCCCGCCGAAGACGTGATCGGAAAGGACCGGGCGTGGGAGTTTCTGCCCGAGGAATTTCGCGCGATATTCGACCAGAGCGGGCAGACGCTCGTCCTGCCGGAAACGTGTGTCCAGGACTCCGATGGAGACTCGATACCCGTTCGGTTCTCGGGCACGGTACTCGGGGAGGGTTCGGAGGTTACCGGCGGCGCGGGGTTTCTCCAGGACCTCAGGGAGATCAAAAAGCTCGAACAGGAGACGCTCCTGAACGAGCGTCTCGTTGTTGTGGGCCAGACGGTGGCGCAGCTGTCACACGGGATGAAAAACATCCTGACCGGTGTTCAAGGCGGCCTGTACGCGATCAAGGCGGGTATCAAACGCAACGACATCGAGCGCCTCAACACGGGGCGTGACCGCCTGGAGCGCAACGTTGCGCGGATCACCGACTTGGTTCGGGGATTTCTGAACTATACGAAGGAACACATCCCGCAGGTCGAGCCGACCGACCTCAACGCCGTTGCGGAGGATGTGTTCACACTCTTCCAGGACGCGGCCATCCACGACGGCATTCAACTACGGTTCGAGCGGGTCCCTGGCATCGAGCGGGCCAACGTCGACCCGGAAGACATACACACGTGCCTGGAAAACCTGGTTTCCAATGCGATCGATGCCTGCAAGGAGAAAGACACGGACAACGGGGATCTTCAGGTCACCATCCGCGTGTCGGAGAGTAAGGGCGTTATTACTCTCGAGGTATCGGACACGGGGTGCGGAATGGATGACCGGACGAAACGTAAGGTCTTCGGCACGTTCTTTACGACGAAAGGCCTCGAGGGGACCGGCCTCGGACTGCTCGTTACCAGAAAGCTCATCCGGGCCCACGGTGGAGAGGTCAGTGTCGACTCGGTCATCGATGAGGGGTCTACATTTCGCATAGCGTTGCCACGCGAGAAGTTGCCGGCAGTGCCGAATGGGCGGCAGTAGCGGTATTCCGGCGCCGAAAGAGAAGGAGGATCTTCACATGCCAAAACCTGAAGACAAGACGATTCTGGTTGTCGATGACGAGGATGACGTGCGCGAGTATTTCGCGGACATTCTGATGGACGCCGGGTTCAACGTGGTGACCGCCGCCGACGGAATGGAGGCGCTGGAACGGGTCCGGGAGAAACTGCCCGATTTTATCTCGCTGGACCTCGTCATGCCCCGCAAATCGGGGATCAAATTTCTGTACGAACTGCGTCACAACAAGGAGTGGATGCAGATCCCCGTCGTGATCGTGACGGCGCACGCGCGTGACCAACTGGGCAAAGAGGACTTCAGCGACATTTTCGAGGGCAAAAGTTTTAGCGGTCCCAAGTCCTATCTCGAGAAACCCGTCGATGAAGAGAAGTACCTGCGCATGGTTTGCGAGAACGTGGGTATCGAGTACGAAGGGCCAGAACCGGAGTCGGCCGAGGTGCAGCGTGACGAGATCGAAGATATGATGAAGGATGCCGATCCCGAAACGGTTTCCGAGGTACTCAAGCTGCTCAAGAAGAAAAAATAGGCGGCACCCAAACGAGAGCAAGGAGGTGTTGACAATGAGCAAGCACATATTGGTAATCGATGACGAACAGGATGTCCGGGATTTCCTGTCCGATCTGCTGGGAGATCAGGGGTATTCCGTTCGGCTGGCCGAGGATGGCGTTCAGGCCATGGAGATGATCAAGGAGGAGACGCCGGATCTGATACTTCTCGACCTGATGATGCCGAGAGAAACCGGGACCGATTTCTACCGCCAGATTCACCGCAAGAAGGAGTTCGAGTCCGTGCCGGTGATCGTCATCAGTGGTCTGCCCGGCCGTTACGTGGCTGTGGGCAAATCAGTGCCCGTTTTTGACAAACCCATCGATGAGGCCAAACTTCTGGAAAAAGTGAAAAAAACGATCGGGTGATCCATGACTTTCAACAAACTAAGACATTTCAAGACGCTGCTCATCGATGACGACGAGTTCGTACGGGATTCTCTCAGGCTGATGTTCGAGTCGAGAAATTGTCCCCTGTCGACCGTGGAGACCGCAGAGGAAGCGATTGAGGTTCTCAATGGGCAGGATTATGATATCATCATAACGGACTACAAGTTGCCGGGGATGAACGGTATCGAGCTTTGCAGACGGCTCCGAGAGAGCCACCCACACCTCATGAAGATACTGATCACCGCTTATGGATCCCAGGCCCTGGCGGTCGCGGCCGAGGATATCGGAATACATGAGCTCATCGAGAAGCCGATTACATCCGAGGCCTTTGAGGCGTCGCTTTCGCGGTTGTTCACCAGGGCTGGCTGACGCCCGCCCCCTGTTGACGGTTTGAACATTCGCGTTGCGACGGTGCCTACGCAAACCGCCTGGAACCGGGGCTCTTCGGGCGGTGTTCAATGCAGTAAGTGCTCTTTGCTCGAGCCGGGTGGTAACGCCCCGGATGCCGACGGAGGCTAGTGTGTTTCCTATTTCGCACAGAGTAGCAAGACGGGCGTTCTCGCTTGCCCTCGCCGTCTGGTTTGTCTTCCTTTCCTTATCCATACACGGACTCCACCAGCACACCGGGGGACAGTGGAACACCGACGACGCGGGGACCTGTGTCGTCGAACGCGCCGGTGAGGCGATGCACGCCGCCGCCGCGCGTGTTACCGCCCCCCCCGAGTTCGGCAACAGCGCAATGGCCGATCAGGGTCTCTGCCCCGCGTGCCTGTTTCTCAAAAACTGCAAGCAAAGCGCGAAGGTCTGGATATCAAAGGCGCCGTGCGCCGCGCCAAACGGCGCTGTGATCGACCGCACAGGCGTCTGTCGCACATCCCACGTCGTATCCTGCGGATCTCCCCGCGCACCTCCCGCTCCTCTGACATAACAACGAACGCGATTCACTCATCCAGGGCAGAACGTGGCCGAACGCCGGCCGTTGTTGCCTGCATTTCGCGCCGTTGCCGATTGGCCCTTCCAGGACAGGCTGCGTCCGAAGGACGTCATCCTTCAATCGGCACAAGTCAATTGAGGTGCACGTATGCGAATACTAATGATGTTGTTAATGGTGGGTTTGGTGGTTTGTATCGCCGCAGCGCCCGCGATCTCGGCCGAAGAGGATCCCCCAGAGGGCGAGGAGAGGACAAAGACTGAGGAGGACGAACAGAAGAAGATCGATGAAGAGGACGATCTCGATGCGCTGCGGCGTGCCGCCGAAGCCGAGTCAAAGAAAGAAGAAAAGACCGATGAAGCCGCCGGAGAAAAGATCTTCAAATCGGGCAACCTGGGTCTCCAGGCCCTCAACCCCGAGATCAGTGTGACCGGCGACATGCTTGGGCTATACCAGTCCGGCATCGACGATCTGCCGACATCGAAAACGGTATTCCGGACGTTGGGACTTCATTTCGAGGCGTATCTGGACCCCTACTCGAGATTCAAGGCGGCTATACCGATCACCATCGTCGACGCGGAAATGGGAGAGGCCTACTTCACGCGCTTCGGTATCCTGTGGCACGCGAACCTCACGCTCGGCAAGTTTCGACAACAGCTTGGCGTCGTCAACCGCTGGCACAAACACGCGCTCGACTGGTTCGACTTTCCGCTGGCGTTGACGTCGATTTTCGGCCCGGGAGGTCTCAACCAGATCGGGCTCTCGATCGATTGGTCCGGATCAACCGGTCCCATCATTCACGGGCTGGTGGCGCAGGTGACCGACGCCACGAACCCGCGCGTGTTCGGACAAAACACGGATAATCTCCCCAGTATCCTGGGTCGTTATCTGGCGTATCTGGATCTATCGGCCAGTACGTACCTCCAGTTCGGCGTCACGGGAATACTCGGTTGGAACAACGCCTGGAAGGATTCAGCAGGAGTAGCAGTCGATGATACGCAGGACACCCGTATCTACGGCGCCGATCTCGTTCTGATGTGGGAGCCCACCGACCGGATGCGCTACCGCAACGTGGAGTGGCGGACCGAAGGATACTATCTGGACAAGGGAATTTACGTCCCCGATGGATCGGGCGCCGACAGGCTCCAGCCGTGGGGGCTCTACTCGATGATCTACTCAAAAGTATCCCGGACGCTCGAGATCGGTGTCCGCTACGATTATTTCTCGCCGGATACAAAGGACTATGCGGCGCTCAGCCCCGATCTGTCGCTCTCCCCTCTCGCCACGACCGAGAGCGATAACTACCGGCAGTTGGCGGGTGCCTGGTTCACATGGTGGCAGAGCCCGTTTGTAAAGTTCCGGGCAGGATACTCCTACGAGGAGGACAAGGGAACGGGCAGGGATGTTCACTTTGTCACGCTGCAAATGGTCTTTGCTGCGGGCCCGCACAAACACGAGCGCTACTAGGCAGACAAGGAGACCTAGCCATGAAGAAATTACCGATACTGATAACGGTGCTGGTCCTGACGGCAGGGCTCGTTGGGCCGCTGCATGCCGATAAACCGCTACGGGTCGTCACGACACTGCCCGACTACAAGTTTATCGCCGGGTTTATCGGCGGTGACCGCGTTGTCGTAGGGGCAATCGTCCAGGGCGACCAGGATGCCCATTTCATACGCCCCAAACCGTCGTTTGTCACGATGGTTCGCGACGCAGACCTTCTGATATCCACGGGCCTCGATCTCGAGCTGTGGCTGCCCACGGTGGTAAACAAATCGGGCAACACGCGCGTCCGAAGCGGCGAGCCGGGGTACGTCGCCGCGGCCCAGGGCATGAAACTGCTGGAGAAACCCAAGGTACTGTCACGCTCGGAGGGCGGCGTGCACATCTACGGTAACCCGCACATTAATTGCAGCCCGATCAATATGAAGGTTGCAGCACGCAACATCGCGATCGGGCTCATCAAAAACGACCCTGAGGGAAAGGACTATTACAACGCCAACCTCGACCGATTGCTCGAAGAGTTCGACAGGCGGCTCTTCGGCGACGAGCTCGTCGAGTTCATCGGCGGCGAGACCCTTTGCAAGCTATCCGAGAAAGGGACGCTGATCTCCTTTCTGGAGGAGTATGAATTCCGAGGCGAGCCGCTCGTCGACTACCTCGGTGGATGGGTGGGCGAGATGATGCCGATACGTGGCACGCCGATCGTGACGTACCACAAAAACTGGGTCTATTTCATGCGTCTGTTTGGCCTCGAGGAGGCGGGCACCGTCGAGCCAAAACCGGGGATCCCGCCGTCGCCCCAGCACGTCACCGATCTGGTCGAGCTGATGCGGGTACGTGACATCAAGATTCTGCTCGCGGCGAATTACTTCGACGAACAAAAAATCCGCACCGTGGCGGGTCGCGTCGATGCCGAGGCGGTTATTGTCCCGCTCTACGTCGATGGTATAGACGGTGTCGACGACTACTTCGAGCTCGTCGACTATTGGGTCGATGGTGTATTGACCGCGGCGGAGAGCAAGGGGCTTATCGATGATGAGCACCTTCACCACCAGCGCCGCGACGACCGCCACGACGACCGCCATGACAATCACCATGACGACCGTCACCACTCGGGCCGGGGGGCGAGATGAGCGGCGCACTGGAGTTCTTCACCGTGCAGCTCACGCTGATCGCGGTCGTGCTCGTCCTGCACACCTATATGGGGCTTCACATCATTCGCCGCACGATCATCTTCTGCGATCTCGTCCTCGCCCAACAGGCGGCTCTCGGTGCGCTGATCGGCGTTGCCCTGGGCATCAAGTACGCGACGGGAAGCTCGTATGTCGTGTCGCTCGTCACCGTGCTCATCGGTTCGGTGCTCCTCTCGGTCATCAAACCGAAGAATCGGATGATCCCACGCGAGGCGGTGATCGGTATCATGTTTGCATTGGCGCTGGTGGCCGCGTTGCTACTGGGCGACAAGCTCTCGGGCGGCGGCGCCCACGTGACCAAGACACTCGCCGGTTCGATGCTGTGGGTCAGTTGGAAGCTCGTCGGGATCACCATTGCCGTGTACGCCGTGCTCATCGCGTTCCACTACCGGTTCCGTGATCGTTTCATCGGGCTGTCCGAGGCTCCCGACCGTGTCGAGCACCAACGATGGTGGGATTTCCTGTTCTTCGCCACACAGGGGCTTATCACCGTGATGATTGTCCCCATCGCCGGGGTGCTGCTGGCGTACTCGTTCCTGATGATACCGGCCGCAATCGCGGCGTTGTTCTCCACGGGATGGATCCGGGCCGTGGTCGTGGGTTGGACCGTCGGGTTCGTCGCGTGTCTCGTGGGTCTAACCGCCTCTTACCACCTGAACCTGCCCTACAGCCCAAGCCTCGTGTTGTCGTTGGGATTGTTTTTTTTCGTGGCCATTGTCATCCGGTCCGTCCGGCGGCAGGTGGCGTTACAAGAGAGGTCGTGAGCGATGATGAACATTATCAACGTCCAGGGCGTGCCGTTTCTCGCGTGCCTGGTGATGCTCGCGATCCTGTGCTACATCGGCATTCACGTGCTCAAGCGTGAAATCATCTTTATCGACATCGCGTTGGCACAGATCGCCGCCGTGGGCACCATCGCCGCTCACGTGATATTTCACATCCACGGGCACTCGATCTACGCCCACCTCCTGGCGCTGGGGGCCACGCTCGTCGCTGCTGCGTTCTTCGCGATCGTGCGCCGCAGGATCGACCAGATTCCGCTCGAGGCGGTGATCGGTGTGGCATATGCCGTATCCGCCGCTGCGGCGCTCTTTCTCGTCGGCGTGGCTCCGGGTGGGCACGTCCACATCCAGGCGATGCTGTCCGGCAGCATCCTGTGGGCGGAGTGGGGTGATGTCCTGTGGAGCGCGGTCGTGTTCGCGGCGGTTGGCGTGTTGTTCTTTGTGTTTCGTAAGCCGTTTGGGGAGATCTCCGAGGATTACACCGGCGCCCGTGCCAGGGGATACAACACGCTGGCGTGGGACTTTTTGTTCTACGCACTCGTTGGTCTGGTGATCACGACGGCCGTCAGGATCGGCGGTGTGGTGGTCGTGTTTACCTTTCTCATCATACCGGCGACGTTGTCGGCTGCGTTTGCGTCCCGGTGGGCGGCGCGTCTCGGCATCGCCTGGGTAGCCGGCGCCGTGTCTGCGGCGCTCGGACTGTTGTTCGCGGCCCGTTATGATTTCTCGGTGGGGCCGGCGATTGCGCTCTTTCTCGGTGCGGTGCTGATTGTCGTCGGTCTGCTGCGACTGGTTCGCGTCGCAAGGACGGCGACCGCGGCGACGTGCCTCGTGATCGCAGCTGTCCTCGGTGTGTGGTTCACCGGCGGTTCCGCGAGGCTTGGTTCCAGCTCCGGCAGTGGTTACGGCGGGGCGCCGAGCGTGGGTACCATCACCCACGCGCACACGGACGATGCAGAACCCGCCCACGAGCACGCGGGCGGCAACGAGACGGAAACGGTTGAAATAGACACCGGCCGTCTGGCGGTGATCACCGATATCGAGCAGCTCGAGACGATGTACACAAACGCGGCGGACGCAGAGGAGCGCAGCATGATCGCCAGGCGGACGCTCGAGGTCGACGTACCGTCCGGTGTGCGGATGGCGATCGAATTCCTTCGGAACGATCCGCCGCTGCTGTTCCGTCTGACGATCGTCGACAAACTGGAAGAGGTCACCGGTGAACAAGTGCCGTACAATATTGATAAACCTTTCAACGCGCCGGCAAACCAGGCAGCCCTGGCCGGCTTGAACGCCATAACCAGAAGGGATCCTCGTGATCGCTGATCATCGTCAGGAGCGATTGGCCGCCGTGCGGGACCGGGAGCACGACCGCTGTTTTGTATGCGATCCGGACAATCCCCGAGGACTCGGGCTGCGTTTTCAGACGAGCGCCGACGGATGTGTGATCGCTGCTTTTAGTTGCGCGGAGGTTTTTCATGGGTACCGCCAGTGGCTGCACGGGGGCGTGACATCTTCGCTCCTGGATGGCGCGATGACCAATTGTCTCTTTGCCAGGGGGGTTGTAGCGGCCACGGCAGAATTGTCGATACGATTTCTGCATCCCGTGGTCATCGACCGTCACGCCCACGTCAAGGCGTGGGAGGAGAAATCATATTCTCCTCTGCACTTGCTGCGTGCGGAGTTGGTCCAGGATGGAAAAATCCTGGTGAAGGCTTCGGCCAAGTTCATGGAGTTCGAGGAGTAGAGAATATGGATCTTCCTGAAGAACTGGCTTTCGATAGGCTGAGCTTTGAAGAAAAATACTATCGCGCCGTACCTGGATACATGAAGCGCCTGTGCGCCATCTACGAGGCCGTCTACGAACGGTTTGGCGAGGACGGTCTTGACCTGATTCGCGAGGTCAGCAGGCGGTACGGCACCGAAATCGGCATGAATATCAGAAAAAGAGGCGACCTCAAGGGGGTGACCGAGGTCGGGAGGTATCTTCTCAAGGTGTTCGATATGGTGAGCGATGACTGGGAGGTCCAAGAGTACAGCGCGGACAGGCTGGTCATCGCCGTGCATCGATGTCCCTACCCCTTCACGGATGAGGAAGTCTGCCGCGCCCACACGTGTATGGAGCAGGCGCTGGTGACCACGCTGGACGAGAATCTGGATTACCGAATCGGCCGATCCATCCCCCGAGGTGACCCCTGCTGCGAGCACATACTCTGCGAGAGGACCGGACCGGATTAGGGGGCTGCCGCGGGTTAGCCCGCCCACTCGATCGGATTCGTGTCGGGGGTGGAAGCCTCCACCCGCAGTTACTTCTCGTCGTCGTCCAGCTCGCGAAGGCGGCGCATGATACCAAGCGCGCTGTCTCCCATGGCGATCTTCGCTATCATGTCCATCCGCGCCTCGTCGTGTTCGTACTTCTTTTGCATGCGGACCTGATACGCTTCCTTCAGGAGCTCGATGAGCTGATCGAGTTCGTAAGGCTTGGGGAGATAACCATAGGCCCCCAGCTTCGTGCATTCGACCGCCGATTCGAGAGACCCATGACCCGTCAGTATGATCACTTCCAGAAATTTGTGGCCGGCCTTCAGCCGTTCCAACAACTCCTTTCCGTCCATTCCCGGCATCTTCAAATCGATCAGCGCCAGATCGAACTTCTCTTTGTCGGTGGCCTCGAGAGCGGCGTTACCATTGGTCGCCATCGCTACGTCGAAACCACGCAATTCCAGCCGCTGCGCAATGGAATTGAGGAACGCCACCTCGTCGTCTACGATCAGAAGCCTGATTTTGTCATCCATGTCGTTGCCTCCCGATAACCCGGTATGGATTCACCCCGGTATCTTTACAAAAACCTTGCTGCAAACCTAGAATCCTAACCAACGCCAGTAGCCAAGAAACGTCCAGAGCCACAATACGGTGAACGAAAGTACCAGCACGGCGGCGCCGTGTTTCATAAAATCGCCCAGCGTCACCAGCCGTTCGCCCGTGACCGGATCCTTTGCCATCACGTACGCGATGGCGTTGTTCGGTGTGCCGATGATCAACATATGCGCGAATGACGAGGAGAACGCGGTCGCCAGACCGATCATCCAGGGATGAGTGTTAGAGATCATGGCCATCGGTATCGTAATGGGGCCGATGGCCGACACCGTTGCCCCGTCGCTCATGAAGTTGGTTGTGATACCCGTGAACAGGCTGGTTGCCATCGCCAACCCGATACCGCTGCTCATGCAGTCGGGCAGGATGCGGATGAAGCCGTCGGCCAGAAACAAGGCGGCGCCCGTCACCGCCAGACCCTTCCCCAACGCGCACGCGCTGGCGTACAGTGCTATGACCTCCCACGGTATGGCGGCGATGTCTTTCCAACGCAGAATACGAAACACGTTGAGCAACACGAGGGCGATCAGGACGGGGCCGCCCATGCCCAGGACGTCGCTGGCGGTTACCCACAGAAGTATCAACCCCGCGAGAATCGCAGCCGTCACGTATTCCTTCCTGTCCATCGGTCCAATCTTCTCCGACGCCTGCCTGGCGATTGCCGAAACGTCGAGGTTGCGCACTTTGATCCGTGGTCTCAATACGATGTAGAAGTACGCGCCGATCACCAAAGCCATGACGGGGACAAACGGCAGGCCGTACTTGACCCACGACCCGAAAGGAATCGAGGCGTCGTAGTCCGAGAGGATACCAATCATCACGGCGTTACGACCGCCGGCCGCCGGTGAGCCCGGTCCTCCACAGTTCGCGGCGAAGCAAAGCGAGAGAACGAACATGGTCGCCAGAGCGGGATCTTTCTTAATGCCGGCATTTCTGGTCGATGTGGCGTAAACCATCATGAGCATCGGCATCAGAAACGCCACCAGTGCGTGCTCCGAAATAAACGAACAGCAAATGCCCACCAGCGGCAGAAATATAAACAGAAGCCGGGGTATCGATTTGACGGGGCCGAACAACAACAGGCCGATCCGTCGGTCCAGACCGGTCTTGGAGATGACGCCCGCCACGGCGAGGACGCCGAAAATGAAGATGACGGCGTCTTTTGCATACGCCTTGGCGATGTCGTTGGGATTGAGGATACCCATGACGTACATGGAAACGCCAACGATCAACGCGGTGATTCCTATCGGAACGGCCCCGCTCATCCAAAACAGAGCCGCGAGGATCAAGGTGGCCAGCATCACCTTTGCTTTGAACGCGGCCTGCCCCGGTGTCATGCGGTACGCATGCCCGCTACCAGTCGGGGTAGGGACCTTCTCACCGATTTTGTATGTTTCGGAATAATAATTGGATACCGTTTCGTCCGGGCTCATTTCGCTGTAGTGGGCGTATCCGAAATGAGGATCCGATATCGTCCCTGTTTTTGGCGCGGTCAATAGATCAACCATACGCTGCGGCGCCGGCATCAGTATCAACCCTAGGTATATCAGCAAGCCGAGGATGATGATTCCGGGACGCGAATTGTGAACGCCGAGCAGCCACTTCCAGACCGATCCCTTCTCGATTTGGAGTATCTCGTGCTTTTCCAACACATGACGTTTGTTGGCGCGTGCCAGTTCGATCGTCTTGAGCAGCTCCTCCAGGTCGCACGGTTTTTGCATATACGAAAAAGCGTCGAGCCTCCCCACCTCCATCGCTGATGCCATGTCCCCGTGTCCGGTCAGGAAGATGACCTGTAGTTCCGGCCGGAACTCCTTGATCTCCTTCAATACTTGCTCGCCGCGGATTCCCGGCATCACACGGTCGAGGATCACGACGTCGATCTCGGAGTCTCCCCTGACAGCCTTCACCGCTTTCCGTCCATCCCCCAGCACAGTTACGTCGTAGCCGCGCAGCTTCAGCCGTTCCTTGAGGGAATTTCGGAAACTCTCTTCGTCATCAACCAGCAGTATCCTTGCCATTGTTTAGCTCCGACGCTTCAACCTTCGATGTCTATGACGAACGATTCACTCGGATTCGCTTGACGACTTGATGAGCGCTGCAACTTCGTCGAAAAGATCCGAGAGCCGCAAAATGCCGACTGCAATGCCTCCCATTTTGACGACCACCGAGAGACTTTGCTTCATAATCAGATGATGTATCGCTTTCGGTAACGTGCAGTTGACATCCACGCTATCCTCGATCCGTATCATGGCATCCTTGACCTTGATGGTGTGTGCTCTCTGCCGGACGGCCTCGATATCGTCCTGCCAGAAGCTGAAACCGTCCATGATGACGCTTATCAGTTCCGTGCCAACGCCGGCCCTCGCCAGCCTTTCGACATCAATCGAGTCGCCGTATTTGGGTTCCAACGCCTTGAGAAAACCGAGGTACCCCAGTTTTCCCACGATTTTGCCCTTTTCGTCCTCTACCAGGACGGCGCCGTGCTTCTGCCGCCCGGGTGGCAGCTTGTCCTGGGCTTCCTCGAGGGCGATGATGGCGTCGGCGAGCGTTGAATCGTCACGTACGACGGCGCACTCGTCCAGCGCCCGCATGATGTCTTTTGCCATCTTTCGTTCCATCGTTTTGTTTCTCCCGTGCTGCTTTTACCGTCCGCACGCCGATCCCGGCATTCATCAGGCCCTGGGCAGCGATATGGTAAACGTGCTCCCCCTGCCTTCGGTGCTCTCCACGGTGATCGTGCCCCCCATACTCTCCACGATCCCGTAACTGACCGACAGTCCCAGCCCCGTTCCCTTGCCCACGTCTTTCGTAGTAAAGAACGGCAGAAAGATCTTTGCCAGTGTCTCTTCGTTCATGCCGCCACCCGTGTCGGTTACGGCAACATGCACGTACTTCTCGTCTTGCAATGTGTCAACCGTGATCGTGCCCGGGTGGTTTCCGATCGCATCGACGGCGTTATTTATGATGTTGATGAGCACCTGTTCGAATTGCGTGGCATCCGTCATCACAAGTTGCAAGTTTTCCTCGAGCCGACGCACGACGTCGATGTTGGCGGACGCCATTTCGCGGCTCAGGAATCCGTCGAGAATGTCGCCTATCAGATCGTTCAGATTGTGCCGCTCCGGATGAACTCCGTCGCTCCGCACGAACGCCAACAATTTGCGCGTAATATCGCGACATCTGAATACCGCGTCGTGTATTTCGTCGAGATGTCCTATGAGTTGTTGGTTGGTGTACTTCACGCCGTACTTTGGATCCATCAAGTCCTTCACCAACCCCGCTTCTTCGCTGATGATCGCCAGAGGATTGTTGATCTCGTGGGCGATCCCAGCCGCCAGTTCGCCCACCGATGCCAGGCGGGCCGCGTGCACGAGCTGCCGTTTGGTCTCTACACTCTCCTCCTGGATGTGAACGATCGTCCTGGCGTGGAAAACGATGACGATCATGCCGGCCAGAATGATGACGAGAGAGACAAGGGCGATTTTTTGCTGTCTACCGGCGAACATGCCGTCGTGCTCGATTTCCCGCAATTGCGTTATCAGCGCCCACTGGGCGGTCTGCAACCAGGAATAGCCAATATCGTACGTCTTGTTTTTGATCGTGACCTGGTCGAGACCGGTCCGGGGATTTCGTGGCGGCATGACCGAGGATTCTTCAAGCGATGCGCCGATGTTTGGGGTGACGATCTGATAGTATCCGTCGGCGTTTACGATGGATATGTGGACATCGCTGGTACCGATCGCGGCGATAATGTATTCGTAGATCTTCTCGGGATCGAGCGTCGCCCGCAGCGCTTTGAAGCTCCCGCCGACGATCCGGCTGACGCCAATGGTGAAATGAGGTCGGCCGCGAAATCCCAGGTAGCTATCGGTGATAATGTG
>CBDVBZ010000030.1:0-29291 GCA_965372355.1 uncultured bacterium
ACAGCAGCGACCACCACGGCAACGATGATGATTGAGAGCACTGACTCGAACGGCTCGGAGGATGCGCAACCCGCGGAAGCGCCCGAGCAGCGTATGTACGGGACGGGACGGTTTCGCGCGGGTTTCGTGCTTGCGATAACGTCCGCTCATTTTCTTCACGACACCTTCACGGCCCTCCTGGCGCCGCTCCTGCCACTCATCATCGAAAACCTGGGGATCGGCCTTTTCCTGGCGGGGTCGTTGGTGGTCGCGATCCAGCTGCCCTCACTTCTCAACCCGTTCTTTGGTTATTTGACCGACCGCTACCTGCTGCATCGGATCATGGTGGTCGTAGCGCCCGGTATGACCGGTGTGCTCGTGTGTCTGATGGGGCTCGCGCCGACGTACGGGGCGCTTGTGGTTTTGTTGATGACAGCGGGATTCTCCGTGGCTGCGATGCACATCGCCGGACCGGTCCTTGTGGCCCAGTTCTCGGGTCGTTCGATGGGGCGCGGTATGGCGTTCTTTATGGTGGGGGGTGAGCTCGCCCGAACGGTGGGGCCGCTCGTCGCCGTTCAGCTCGTGTCGATGTTCGGGTTGGGCGGGATTTGGCGGGTTGGCTTTGTTGCCGTCGCGTCTTCACTGTTCCTATGGTGGCGTCTGTCTTCCGTGCCGATACAACGGCCGTCTCAACGGCCTTCGGGACTCCTCGTTGTGTGGCGGGGAATGCGGAGGATCGTCGTGGCAGTTGGCGGTGTTCTCGTGGCGCGTGCGTTTATGGCGGCGGCGCTGACGACGTTCTTGCCGACGTTTATCTATGGGCAGGGACACAGCCTGTGGGTTGCCAATATCTCGCTCTCGATCCTGGAGCTGGCGGGTGCGGCGGGCGCATTGACAACGGGCACGCTGAGCGACCGCCTGGGCCGGCGCGGGGTGTTGATCGCCGCCGTGTCCCTGTCGCCACCGTTTATGTTGTTGTTCCTGTTTTCCGAGGGCCCGCTCCGGGTTGCGGCGCTCGTGGCGCTCGGTTTTGTCGCGCTGTCGACAACGCCTGTTCTCATGGCGGTGATGATCGAGAACTCGGGCACCAACCCGGCCACGGTCAACGGCGTGTTCATGATGATGAGCTTTGCGATTCGCGGGCTCGTCATTTTACTCGTCGGCGCATTGGGTGATTGGTTCGGGTTGCGCGAAGCGTTTGTCGCGTGTGCCGTTCTGGCCACGATTGGGCTGCCGTTTGTGATGCTCCTGCCGCGTCGTCCGCCCAGCGTCTAATCCCGCAGGTAGTGACAGGTGTACCCGTTCGGATTCTTGACCAGGTAGTCCTGGTGATAATCTTCGGCGGAGTAGAACGGGCCGGCCTTTGTAATCTCCGTGACGATGGGCTCCTTCCACTTGCCCGAGCGGTCGACCTCCGCCTTGACCCGCTCGGCGATCTCGCGCTGACGCTCATCCTGATAGAAAATCGCCGACCGGTACGACGTCCCGATATCATTGCCCTGGCGGTTCACCGTCGTCGGATCGTGCATCCGGAAAAAGTAGCCGAGGATCTCCTCATAGCCGAGCTTCTCAGGATCGAACACGATGCGAACGGCTTCGGCGTGACCCGATTTCTTGCTTGAGACGACCTGGTAGTCCGGGTTCTTGACGTGGCCACCGGTGTATCCCACCTCGGTGTCGATCACGCCATCGATGCTGCGGATGATCTCCTCCATTCCCCAGAAACACCCACCGGCCAGCACGGCAACCCCGGTGGTTTCCGACGCGCGGGCATCCTCATCGGACTCAAAGAGTGCCGTGAACGTGCCGTATCCCTCCTCCTCGAGCTGATCCACAGGGATAAACCGCATCGACGCCGAATTGATGCAGTACCGGAGCCCCGTCGGGTCCGGGCCGTCTTCGAAAACGTGCCCGAGATGCGAGTCCGCCATCTTTGACCGTACCTCGATACGTTGCATTCCCGCCGACCCGTCCTTGTGTTCGGTGACGTAGTCCGAGACGAGCGGACGCGTAAAGGCGGGCCAGCCGGACCCGGAATCATACTTGTCGAGCGAGCTGAAGAGAGGCTCACCCGATACGATGTCGACGTAGATGCCGTCCTTGTCGTTGTTATAATATTTATTGCTATACGCGCGCTCGGTCCCGTTCTCCTGCGTGACCTCGAACTGCAGCGGATCGAGCATCCGGCGCAGTTCGTCGAACGATGGCCTATCGAAACTGTTCCACGGGCCGCTGGTCGTGATCTTTGGATCGATGGTCTTGTCGCCTGCGCTCTCCGTTCTGTCCGTCGACTCGCCGGCATTGCCGCGATCATTCCAGACCATACCGACAAGAACGATGGCGAGCAACACGGTGCCGGCCAGCTTGTACCATTCGAGATTCATTTCCATCCTCCTTGATACCTCTATTACGGTGCGTTTCACATTCTGTGACGGATGGGCAGGGACAGTGCTCCGGGCCGCCCCCAGCGCGTAGCAGGAGCGGGCTGCCCCGTGACGCGGCCACAGGCACGCATAAGCCCGTGACCCGGCCGCGGGCACGCATAAGCCCGTGCCGGGGTTGTGGGCACGGGCGGCGAATCCCTTCAGGCCTAGTAAATATAGGTACTCGGACGGGAGGAAAGCAACTTGTATGAATGCTTTTCCCCTTGCTCGGCCCAGGCAGACATGCTATTTGTGAATAACCATTCAATAATTGAATGTTGGTTCATGAAACAGGGCGCAGGTTCGATGGCCAAACAAATGAATTCACGGGAGCGAAGACGGGCCGCGGAGCGCGAAAGGCAGCAGGCGGAGATCCTGGATGTCGCGCTGGGAGCATTTGCCGAGTCCGGATATGCCGGCGCGTCGATGAATGATGTTGCCAGCGAATCCGGCTACAGCGTCGGACATATCTATAATATTATCGGCAACAAGGCCGCCCTTTTCGACGCCGTCATGCTGCGCGGGGGCAGGCAGCTCGCCGACCGGATGGCCGCCGCCATCGCGAAGCACCCCGATGACCCTGAAGGCGCCATCGATATGGTCATCGACACGACTCTCGACTTCTTCGACAACCACCGAGACTTTTTCGAGATCTACCTTCGTCATGCGGCCGGCATACGCGCCAACGTAGAACGCGTCTTCTCGCCGGCGATCGCCGAGCTCAAGAAGAAAATAGACAACCGTAACAAGCGGTTGTTCCGGCAGGCAGCCGAAAAAGGTTTGACCGCGGAGCTGTCGCCGTCAGACATGACGGTTGGATTCAGCGAGTTGATCAGTGGATTCATCGCGGCGTGGGCGGCGGCCGGATATCCGGGTCGCATCAGCCGCAAGTCGAAAGTCATAAAGCATCTGTTATGGAAAGGTATCCGCGCGTGAGTCAAATGTTGCCCGGGGCAACCCAAGCCCCAGATGGGCCGGACACGCGGATAGCCATGCGAAACCAACATGGAAGGGGAATCAGCGTGAACCGACAATGGAAGGGGTGGTTGTGCGCCGCGATCGCGGGTCTGGCACTGACGACCGCGGGCACCGGCAGCGCCCAGACAACCAGCGCCGAGGCAACTGTGGACACACTGCGGCTCGACGTCGAGGACGCCGTTCGTCATGCCATGCGCGACGGTCTGGAGGCGGCCATTGTCCGCCAGGACGTTTTGGCCGCGCAGGCTGGTGTCGGGATCGCGCGTTCGTACGCGCTCCCGCAGCTCGATGCGGGGGCGGCGTACACGCGCAACCTCAAGAAGCCGGTCATCTTTTTTGAGATCGATCCGGGAGAGGTGCAGTCGTTCGAGATCGGGCAGGACAACGCGTGGGCTGGCGGGTTAAACCTGCGTCAGACCCTCTTTGCATCGGGGCGCATTCGCTCAGGCTACAACATGGCGAAGGACCGGGCAAGGGCGGCCGAATGGGCCGGTGACGACGCGGCGGCCCTGATCGCGCGCGAGGTAAAGACAACCTACTATATCGTTCTCCTTGCCGCCGCGCAGGTCGACATCGCGGAGAAATCGCTGGAGAATGCGGAGCGCAATGTCGCGAATATCACCGGCCGGGTGCGGCAGGGCATCACCGCGGACTTCGATCGCCTCCGCGCCGAGGTGACCGTAGAAAACCGCAAACCCATCCTCACGCGCGTGCGCAATGACGAGAAGATCGCGCTGGAGACGCTCAAGCGCCTGCTCCGCATCCCGCTGGATTATCCCGTCGCCCTCACCGACTCGTTGGAGTATCTGCCCCATCCCGAAACGCTGGACGAGGTCATGGCGCGCGCGCTCGAAAACCGGCGCGATCTGGCTGCGGCGCGCGCCGAGGCGAGTGCCGCGGAGTATCAAATGAAAGCGCAGGCGGCGATGCTCAGACCGCTGCTCTATTTTGACGCCAACGTCTCCTGGCTCGGAGAGACGAGCGGTGGTTTGTGGCCCGGCGAGAAAGAATCGGCGACCAGTGCCGGTGTCGGGTTATCGTTTGTGTGGCCGCTCTTCGATGGGTTTCGCAACCGAAATGAGACAAAGGTCGCCCGGGCACAAGCACGCGCCGCAAGGATAAAGGAAGAGCGGGTGAGCGACATCGTACGCCTCGATGTACGCGTTAGCTACTCGGAAGTGCAAACGATCGCGCAGGAAATCGTCGGGGCCGAGCGTGCCCGGGAAGTGGCGCGCGAAGCGTACAAAATCGCTCAGGTGCGCTACGATACGGGTGCGTCGCGGTTGATCGAGATGCTTGACTCGGAGCTCGCGCTTATCCAATCGGCCGTCGTTCTGAACGAGACGCTCTACCGATACAATGTCGCCGTGGCCAACCTCGAATACAGTACGGGCGAGGGCCCAATGCTCGGCCTTGAGAATGGAGAGGAAGATCAATGAAGAAGGCAATCATCTGGATCGTCGTGATCGCAGTTATCGCCGTTGTAGTGGCCATGCGTATGACACGCGGCGGAGACGGCCCCACCGCGCGGAGCATCGAGGAAATCCACGCCGCGGAGGGCGTGCCGGTTGATGTGACGACGGTGCGCACGGGGACGATTACGGTAATCCGAGAGATCACCGGCCTCGTCTCGGGTATCCGGCAGAGCGTGCTGCGCGCGCCGGACGACTACAAGATAGAAAAAGTCGTCGTGCGCGAGGGACAGCGTGTCAAACGTGGCCAGACGCTCGTTCATTTTGACACCGACATCTCCCCCGATCGAATGGCCCGGGTTGCGCAGGTTCGCGAGTCGTACGAAAACGCCCGCCGTCAGGTGGCGCGCCTCGAACCGCTATTCGAGGAAGGTGCCATTGCAGAGAGCGAGCTCGACGGGGCCCGTACGCGGCTCGCAATCGCGGAGGCGGATCTGCGCAACGCGCGGCTCGAGCTCGAGGTCGTCTCGCCGATCGACGGTATCGCCACACTGATTGCGGTTCGAAGCGGCGATGCGGTGGAGGGGGGCGATGTCGTGGCGCAGGTAGCGGTGCTCGACTCGGTGCGCATCGAAGCGGATGTCTCGGGCGGGACGGTGAGTGAGCTTTGGCCCGGCCAGCCGGTCTATCTCGATGGGATGGCGAATGGTGAGGCACCCGCCCCGGGCAGGCTGACACGCGTCGCTCTGGGGGCGAACCCCGACACACGGTTGTTCCGGGTAGAGGCAACATTGAACAACATTGGCGAGCTTCGTCCCGGTCTGGTCGTCACCCTGGAGGTCATCATCGACCGGGTCGGTCCGGTGATGGTGATCAGCGAATCGGCGCTGCTGATAGACGAGGCGCCCGTCGCCGGCGGGCAATACGAGGTGTGGGCTGTCGCCGCCGGCACGGCGGCACGGACCACGATCGAGGTCGGCCAGTCGGCGGAGGGCCTCATCGAAGTGCGCTCGGGTTTGGATGACGGCGACCGGGTGGTCGTATTCGGCGGAAACCGTCTCAAAGACGGGACGAAAATCCGCCTGCACAAGGTGGATGGCGTCGCAGTGGAGCCGCCGGACGAAGAGGGGGCGGCGGGTGGGGGGGGATCGCGATGATTCTCTCCCGCATGGCGGTCACGCGGCCGGTACTAACCACTGTGATTGTTGCAGCGGTTCTAGTGCTGGGTTTGTTTTCGTACACGCGCCTCGTCGTCGATCTCTTCCCCGATGTCGAGTTTCCGTTCGTCACCGTGACCACGATCTATCCCGGCGCCGGTCCCGACGAGGTAGAGAGCCAGATATCCGAGCGCATCGAGGATGCCGTATCCACAATCGCCGGTATCAAACGTATTGATTCGATCAGTCGTGAGAGCCTCTCGCTCATCCTCATCGAGTTCGAGCTGGGGGTCGATCAGGATCAGGCGGGTATCGACGTCAAGGAGAAGGTCGAGCAGATCACCAATGACATTCCATCCGGCGCCGAGCAGCCACAGGTCGTGAAGTTCGAGATGGGTGCGCTGCCCATCGTGGATCTTGCCCTCACGGGTCCATATAATCTGCGCGAGCTCTACGAAACGGCGGACCGCCAGGTGCGCGACGCCGTAGCCCAGGCCGAAGGTGTGGCCAGCGTGACCATTGTTGGCGGGCGCAAGCGCGAGATCCGCGTGGCGCTCGATCCCGCGCAGCTCGTTGCCTTCCAACTCGACGCGTCGACGGTGGTTGCCGCGATTGCGCGTGGAAATGTCAGCGTGCCGGCGGGGCGGGTGATCGAACCCGATGGAGAGTTCAGCATACGAGTGCTCGGTGAGTTCGACGATCTCCGCGAGCTGCGGCGTCTGCCGGTGCCCCTCGCCGACGGCGGATTCGTGCGCGTATCCGATCTCGGACGTGTGATCGACACCACCGAGGAGGCGCGCGACCTCGCGCGTCTCGACGGAGTGGGGTCGGTGGGGATTTCTGTCCAGAAACGGACCGACGCCAATACCGTGGAGACCGCCGCGGCGGTGCGCGACAAAGTCGAAGAGCTGGCGCTGTTTTTGCCCGCCGGGATGCGGATCGACGTCGTCCGCGACAACTCGACGTTTATCCGCCAGGCGGTGCGCGATGTGCTCATCAACATGGCGCTGGGAATTCTGTTCACAACGGTACTCCTTTATCTCTTTCTCCACTCCATTCGCACAACGGTAATCGCGGCCGTCGCGATGCCCACATCGATTATTGCGACGTTTCTCCTGATCGACTTCGGCGGGTTCTCGATCAACATCGTCACGCTCCTCGCGCTGGGGATCTCGATCGGGGTGCTGGTCGCCAACGCCATCGTTGTGCTCGAGAGCATCTCACGCCATCTCGACGCGGGGGAGGATCCGGTCACCGCCGCGCGCGCGGGCACCGACGAGGTTGCGATTGCCGTCGTGGCGACGGCGATGACAAATGTCGTGGTGTTCACGCCGATTGCGTTTATGGGCGGTGTCATCGGGATGTTCTTCTATGAGTTTGGGCTGACCGTGGTTTTTGCAACATTGTTCTCGCTTCTCGTGAGCTTTACGCTGACGCCAATGCTGGCGGCCAAACTCATGAGGCCGCGTGAGCAAGAGGAGATGGATAGGGGGGAGAAGAAGCGCAGGCGAAGTCTCCTGAGCATCCTGGGCGCCCCGCTGTGGGGGCTGGCACGTTTGTGGGAACGCGGCTATATGACGGTGGAAAACGGCTACCGCGCCGCTCTGCGCTGGAGTCTGCGTCACCGAGTGCGCACCACGCTTGTTGTGGTCGCCGTATTCGTTGGGGGAATATTTCTCTTCGGCTTCGTCGGGGGTGAGTTCTTTCCCGAATCGGACAACGGTTATATACAGGTCGTACTAAACTTCCCCGCGGGAACGACACTCGAGCAGACCGACGCGCTCATGACCGAGGTCGAGGCCATCGTACGTCGTGAGGCGCCGGAGATCGAATCGATCCTCGCCACAGTTGGTGGTGAGAGCAAAGGTGTTGAGGACGGCGATCTCGCCATCCGTCTCACGCCGGTCGGAGAGCGTGACCGCGACATCTTCGAGATCATGAACCGGCTGCGCGAGTCGCTCGCTGTGATCCCCGCTGCGGACGTCGGTGTGCAGCGCTTCTCCGAGTTCGGCGAGTCCAAGTCGATCATCGTCGAAGTGCTCGGCCCCGACCTCGATCGGATCGTTGATATCGCCACACAGATCCGTGACGACATGACACAAATCGCCGGGCTGGCCGATATCGAGTTGAGCTCCAAACCGGGCCGTCCCGAGATCGTCTGGTATCCCGACCGTGACGAGTTGGGCAAACGCTACTTGCCCGTCATCGCGGCGGGGATGGAGCTTCGCAGTTTGTATGAAGGCGAGGTCGCGTCAGTTTTCCGCGAGGGGGGTGAGGAGTACGATATCCGCGTGCGTTTCGAAGAGTCGCTTCGGAAGAGCAAGGAGGGCCTGCGCCGGGTGATGTTCGCCACGGCCGACGGTCTCGTGCCGATCGGCGCCCTGGGGACGATCGAGCGGCAGCGAGGTCTCTCCGAAATCACGCGCAAAAATCGGGCGCGCATGGTGAGTGTGACGGCAAACCTCTCCTCGGGCACACTGGTTGAGACTGTCGATGCGATCCGTGAGCGCGTCGCCCTGATCGATATGCCGCCGGGTTATCGGGTGGAGTACGCGGGTGACATCGAGATGCTTGGCGAATCATTCGCCGAGATCTACAAGGCACTCGTGCTCGCGATTCTGCTCACGTACCTCGTGCTCGCCGCGATCCTCGAGTCGTTCGTGCATCCCCTTACGATTATGTTCACGCTTCCGCTGGGACTCGTCGGCGTGAGTGCCGCGTTGGTCCTCTCGGGCGCGACGATCAACATCATGTCGCTCATGGCCATCGTCATGCTCGTGGGAATCGTCGTGAACAACGCCATCCTTATTCTCGATCTGGCCTCACGGCTTCGCAAGGAAGGCAAGGATGCACACGCGGCCATCTTCGAGGCGGCGTCACGCCGCTTCCGCGCGATCACGATGACCACGCTCGCCATCATCGCCGGTATCTTTCCGCAGGCGGTCGGTGGCAGCGGCGCGGCCTACACGGTTGCGATGGCGGTGGTCACGATGGGCGGTGTGATCGCGGCAGGCTCGTTGAGCCTCTTTATCATCCCGGTGGTTTACACGTGGCTCGACCGGCTGAGCCGGGCGTAGGGGATTCATACGGGGCCGACGGGATCCGGCGAGCGGTTCCCATCGGCCCCGCAGTGCGATTGCTCCACGAAGAACCACAACGAGCGGGGTCACCCGCGGACGATCCAGCGGACCAGATTGGATAGGCTCGGCGGCGTGCCCTGCATCAGAATACCCACACGAAACAAGCGTGCCCCCGCCCAGATGGCGAACACCGTGAATAGGAGTACGAGGGCAAGCCCCGCCCACGGCTGCCAGGCCGGCACACCGACTGGGGTGGCCTGTCTGAGGATCATCAGCATCGGGGTAAAGATCGGGATTAGCGAGCCCACGGTGGCGAACGTGCCCTGCGGTTCCCGGATGACCGGGAAGAGAACAAACATCGGAATCATGACGGGGATCATCGCGGGCATGGTCAGCGACTGCGCATCCTTGGGGTCGTTGCACGCCGCACCGAGAGACGTAAAGACCGCCCCCATCATGACGATAGCTGCAACCATGTATGTAAAGAACCACGGCAACAGTTCATAGGGAATGTACTCACCGAGCCCCAGGTGGTTGACCAGCACGATACCTCCGATGACATACACGGAGGATGCGGTCAGCGATACACCGACACCACCGATAATCTTGCCCACCATGAAATCGAACGGCTTGACCGTGGCGAGGATCACCTCGGCGATTCGATGGTTCTTCTCCTCCATAACGGCGTGCAAGAGCGGCAACGCACCCATCATGATCATCATGAACATCAACATCGTCATGACCACGGGGACGCCGACGGCTTCGCCCTCGTTGGCCCGCCGCGCGGCCTGGATCTCACCGGTCTTCTCATCGATGGATGTCAGGCCGTGTCCCGTGACGCTGATGTACGTGAGGATGTCCCCGGCAAGCGCTTCGTCGACACCCGCCTCGTCGATCCGTACCTTGCGAAGCTGTGTGTTGAGCGGCCAGCCCAGCCATCTGCGCATATCATCCATGGCGGCGTTCTTCGAATGGTACGCGAGCCGGCAGGCGTCCCGATCTTCACCCGGGTGAACGACATCCGGACCGATCTCGAGAAACGCACGGATGTCACCGCGGCGGACCCGGTTGGAAAGCTCGAGCCGCTGAGCCGCTGGGTCTGTGGTGTTGGGTTCGATGACTTCAATGATGTACGCCGGCTTGTTCTTCTTTCCCGTTTCTTCGTCGAAAATCGCCTTGGTGTTTCGCTCCTCGGCGGTCTTCTTCAGACCCTCTGCCACCGCGCCCGAGTGATCGACGACGGCGAGTACCTGGTCGGTCGTATCGACCCGGTCCTCGGTCAGCATGAGGACGAGAGCGCTGCCACCCATCAGCAGCGGTGCCAGAACGAGCGAGATAATAAACCCCTTGGTTCTGACGGCGACCTTGTACTCACGCCGGGCAATCCGAAGGATTCTACGCATGGGTCGTCACCTCCTCCTCCGCCTCGGGACCTGCAATACGGACAAAGATGTCGTTAAGCGATGGTTTGGCGATCTCAAAACTCCATACCCGGGTTCGTGTCATGATCTCGGCGACGGTCTTCTGTGGGTCGCAGTCCTGGGTCATGCGAAGTTCTTGCATTCTCCCGAAATCCCGGACGCTCTCCACTCCGGGCAGATTATCGAGTGCGTCTTTCCCGTCCTCGATACGAACCCGCAGCGTGTCATTGCCGTAGTCATCCTGGATTGAAGAGAGTGTTCCGTCGAGCACCTTGCGCCCTTTGAAAATCATAAAGATGAAATCACACATCCGCTCGGCAACGGCCATGTCGTGCGTACTAAAAATCACCGTTGCCCCGTTCTGCCGCAGCTCGAGCACCGCTTTCCTCAGGACATCGGCGTTCACCGGATCCAGCCCGGTAAACGGTTCATCCAGGATCACAAGCTCGGGACCAGCGATCACGGTGGCGATAAACTGGACCTTCTGGCTCATCCCTTTGCTGAGCGTCTCCACTTTCTTGTTCGCCCAGTCGCTGAGGTCGAACTTCTCGAGCCAGCGATCGACCTCGTCTTTGACGCTGTGGCCGCTCTTGAGCTCGCCGTAGAACTCGAGGACCTCACGCACCTTCATGTTTTTGTACAGCCCACGCTCCTCAGGCAGATAGCCAATCCGGTCGGTGCAGCTGCCGTCCGAGGCCTGCTCAAGCACCCGGATCACACCCCGGTCGGGGTAGAAGATGTTCATGATCATGCGGAGGGTCGTCGTCTTGCCCGAGCCGTTGGGCCCGATGAAGCCATAGATAGAGCCCTGCGGCACGACGAGCGAGAGGTTGTCCACCGCGGTCACGTTGCCAAATGTCTTGGTCACTTCTTGTAGCTCAACGGCATTCACCTGAAAACCCCCTCGGGTGTGTTGTCGATCAACGGGATGCTCGCCGCCGGCACAATCTCCATCGCCGCGGGAAACGGCAAGAGCACCGATGGTGTGGTATTTTGGAAATAGACGATGACATCGTACTCGACAGGTAGTCGGGCATCGTAGAAATAGTTGAGAGGATTCGAGTCGTCGTAGAGCGCGCCGACGATCCGAAAACGCCGCGGCCCGGGCAGCCAGTCTGTGGCTGTCGAGTCGAAATCAACACCGCGCAGGTCGAGGATCATCCTCGGCATGTTCGCACCGCGAAAGTGATACGCATAACTGTCCTCCGGTGGCGGCCCGACCGTATGGGATGTCAAATCGCCGATCCCATTCCACATGTCAAAGTCCACCGCGTTGAATGATCCCTTGAAAAAGTTAAACCCGACGATCACCATGCCGTCCTGATATTCCTGTCTGAGATGCGATCCCATCGTTCTCGCGCCCACCGGATCCACGCCAACGTGGAAGTTGTGCGCCCAGAGAACGATCTTCGCATTCGGACCCTCCTGGTCGAGAATCCACGAGACGTTTTCCGCCATGTACGCGTCACGGACGTCGGTTACATCGTCGCGCCCGGAGTACAGATGTTCCCCCTGCTGCAAGACGCGGGCGCTTTGCAGCGCGTACGCGAACTTCTCCACGCTGGAACGCTCTTCGTAGATCAACCGCCTGGCGGTCATCATATCGTGAACCTGCTGTAGTTGATTCTTTATGAAGTCCTGTGTTGTGGGCGAGACGGCATCGTAGCTTGCCGGGTCATGCGCAAACGGCCGGAAACCGTCGAGGAGTGTCTTGTATGTTCCCTGGTTTGCCGTGTCGACTTCTGCCACATACGCCTCGACGTTCTCCATCGCCATCGCAGGGAATTGCATATCAAAACCGTGGAAGCTCACGCCGTTCTGTCGCATCCACAAAATCATGTCGAGGACTTCCTGGGTGTTCCACGTCCAGAAATAGAGACCGGCGAGCAATGCCGCAGGATCCCCTTGGCCGGTTCGAATGTAGTCGTTCACCCGATTGGATTCGGGCCACGTCGCCTCGATGGCAAAGCTCGTGAACCCCATCTCCTCGACGAGAAACTCGAGCAAGCGGTGCTTCATGAGGAAAAACTCGCGCGTGCCGTGTGTGGCTTCGCCAAGCGCGACGATCCGGACGTCGCCGATGATCTGTTTTAGCGGCATGAGGTCGCCAAAGCCGTGGCCGGCCTCCGCGGTTGTAAACGCGATCGCATTCTGCCGGAGCCACGCCACGATCTCCGGGGCAACATTCACCAGGTCGCCCTGCGGGGCGGTTGGAGGGGCGTCTTTACTGCATCCCGCGGCGGTCCCCGCAAGGATCACCAGAATCAGGTAGAAAACCCTGGCACGCACGTCGGATCCCTTCCGAACTCAAAACAGATTTGACGAATACGCAGGTTGGCGGGGGCAACATCTACTATACACGGTTATGGGCGATTTCTTCAACCTACCGCGGGGGGCGACGGGAGGGGCGCCGCCCGATGCGTTCGGGGAGAGCCCTTCCGCATGACAAAAGGGGGATAGCCCGGCCCGATTGTGTGCTAAAATGCGCGGGCGGCCGGGGGTGTGCTTCACCGGCCGATTCCTTGATATCGCGACGGGCCCGCCCCGTTCGAACGCAGCTCTTGCCGGGAGGAAAACGACGACCATGAAGACGACCACCCTCACTATAGGACTCGCCCTCGCACTGGCCCTGGCGGCCGTGCCGGTCTGGGCGTGCACGAATTTCTTGATCACAAAGGGAGCCACCGTGGACGGTTCGACGATGATCACGTACGCGGCCGACTCCCACGAGCTCTACGGCGAGCTCTATTTTACTCCCGCCGGCAAGTACCCGCCGGGGGCAAAGCTCGACGTGTACGAATGGGACACCGGTAAGTATATGGGAAGAATCGACCAGGTTCCCGAGACCTACACGGTGGTCGGCAACATGAACGAGCACCAGGTCTCCATCGGCGAGACGACATGGGGTGGCCGCGAGGAGCTGCGCGACCTCAACGCCGAGATGGACTACGGAAGCCTCATGTACATCGCCATGCAGCGCGCAAAGACCGCACGCGAGGCGATCCAGGTCATGACGGATCTCGCCGCGGAGCACGGCTACTACAGCTGGGGTGAGACCTTTTCGATCGCGGACCCGAACGAAGTCTGGATCATGGACATGATCGGTAAGGGTCTCGACAACAAGGGTGCGGTATGGGTCGCGCGCCTGATACCGGATGGCTACATTTCGGCTCACGCCAACTCGCCGCGGATCCATCAGTTTCCGCTTAAAGACCGCAAGAAGACACTGTATGCGCCGGATGTCATCTCGTTCGCCCGCGAGCAGGGCTACTTCGATGGTGAGGACAAGGATTTCAGCTTTGCCGATGCGTACGGACCGCCCGACTTCGGCGCCCTGCGTTTCTGTGACGCCCGCGTGTGGTGCGTGTACGACCGCGCGGCGCCATCGCTGAAGCTACCGCCCGACCGCGCGCTGGGCGACGATAGTGCCGAGCCGTACCCGCTATGGATCAAGCCGGACAAAAAGCTGACCGTGTCGGACCTCATGTCGTTCATGCGGGATCATTTCGAGGGAACGCCGCTCGATATGACTCAGGATATCGGCGCCGGTCCCTACGATCTCCCGTACCGCTGGCGCCCGTTGACTTGGGAAGCCGGCGAGGAGGAATATTTCAACGAGCGCGCGACATCGACCCAGCAAACAGGCTTCTCCTTTGTGGCCCAGGCCCGTTCGTGGCTGCCAGACCCGATCGGCGGCATCCTCTGGTTCAGCGTCGACGATGCGTACAGCACGGTCTACTTCCCCGTCTACTGTGGGGTTACCGAGGTGCCAAAGGCCTACGCTGTGGGCACGGGCGACTTTCACAACGTGACATGGGAGTCCGCTTTCTGGGTGTTCAACGCGGTGTCGAACTATGCGTATCTCCGTTACAGCGACATGATCAAGGACATCCAGGTCGAGCAGGGTAAACTCGAGGGAAAATTCATGGCGGATGTTCCGGAGCTCGATCTGGCGGCGTCGGATCTTTACAAGCGTTCACCGCGGCTGGCCAGGGACTACTTGACCGAGTACACCGTTGCTGCGGGCGACATGGTGGTCGAGCGCTGGCGCGAGCTTCACAAACAGCTGCTGTACAAATATCTGGATGGCAACGTCAAGGATGAGAAGGGTCACGTAACCCACCCCGGTTACCCGGAATCGTGGTACGAAAAAATCGCCGCGGCAACAGGTGACCATCTCAAGCTCCGCAAGCTCGAGGCGGAGAAGCAGGCGGAGATCGCGAAGAAGGAAGAGGCACGCAAGATGGCGGAAAGCCTGTTGACGTTGCTGGAAGCACGCAACATTGACATAGACAGCGAGACACGCGAGAAGATCCTTGAGACCGAGGATCCCGCGCAGCTCAAGAAATGGCTCGTGCGTGCTGCGACCATCGAGTCGACGGGCGATCTGTTCGCGAAGAACTAGTTGAACGCTGGCCTGACGGCAGCGTCATATATTGCCGATTGGAACAGGACAGGCGGACGTCCATCGGACGCAACCCTTCCGGGACAGGCAGACGTCCTTCGGACGCAGCCCCTGCAGGACAGGCGCTACATCCGCCGGGTGGAGCCCTTCCAGGACAGGCTCAACCAGCAATCTCAGGATGGTCGACTCGACGGTCGGCCCGATCGATTAGCACACAAGGAACAGTAAGGAAAGGAAGAAGGACTAATGAAGACCATGACTCACGATTCCAAATACTATATGGACCTCGAGAACACCTACGGCGCGCACAACTACCACCCGATTCCCGTCGTGATCAGCAGAGCCGAGGGCGTATGGGTGTGGGATCCCGAGGACCGCAAGTACATGGACTGCCTTTCTTCCTATAGTGCCGTGAACCAGGGGCACTGCCACCCGAAAGTGATCGCGGCGCTCACCGAACAGGCGGGCCGGTGCACGCTCACGAGCCGCGCTTTCCACAACGATATGCTGGGGCCATTTCTCAAGAAGCTCACAGAGATCACGCAGATGGATGTGGCGCTCCCGATGAATACCGGCGCCGAGGCCGTCGAGACGGCGATCAAGATCGCGCGCAAGTGGGGCTACCAGAAAAAGGGCGTGGCGGATGACAAGGCCGAGATTATCACCTGCGAGGAGAACTTTCACGGGCGCACGACGACGATCGTCGGTTTCTCTACCGATCCCATCGCGCGGGACGGGTTTGGCCCCGCGACACCGGGGTTCAAGGTGATCCCGTACAACGATATCAATGCGCTCGAAGGCGCGATCACCGAAAACACGGTGGGTTTTCTCGTCGAGCCGATCCAGGGTGAAGCGGGCGTCAAGGTACCGAGCCCCGGATTTCTCGAGAAGGCGAAGGCCGTGTGTGAGAAACACAACGTTCTGCTCATGCTCGACGAGATACAGACTGGTTTCTGCCGGACGGGCAAGATGTTCAGGTGGATGGACGAAAATGCCAAGCCGGACATCCTGATGGTTGGTAAGGCGCTCGGTGGAGGCGTGTATCCCGTGTCGGCGGCGCTCGCCTCGAAAGACATCATGTCGGTGATCGGGCCGGGCGAGCACGGTAGCACATTCGGCGGCAACCCCCTCGCCTGCGCCGTGGCAACTGCGTCGCTCGATGTGCTAATCGATGAGAAGCTTGACGGACGGGCGGAGGTCCTGGGGCGGCGGTTCCGGGATGGCCTCGAGGCGATCCGGTCGGACAAGATCAAAGAGATCCGCGGCGCGGGGCTGCTAAACGCGATCGAGCTCACACCGGAAGCGGGAGAAGCGCGCCAGTACACCGTAAAACTCAAGGATCTCGGTGTCCTCGCCAAAGAGACGCACGTCACCACGATCCGTTTTGCGCCGCCGCTGATCATATCAGAAGACCAGATCGACTGGCTGGTGGAGAAGATCGCGGAGGCGCTCGGCTAGGGTCTGACGGCGCAATTCACACCTGCATTCCGTGTAACCGCTTGTCAATAAGCAAGTTTGGCATTGCTTTTCGACGGATTCTACCCGTCATGATGGCCGCCCTGACCACGATCCTCGGGATGATTCCCCTCCTGACCGACGCCTTCTTTATGGCGATGGCTGTGACGATCATGTTCGGCCTGGGTTTTGCGACCGTTCTGACGTTGATCGTGGTCCCGGTCCTGTACACGATCTTCTTCAGAATCCCGAACCGGCCGGCGTGATTGTGGATTGGCGCCGTGGCGGGTTCTTTTCTGTTGCCTCCGAGGAGCTATCATATTATTATACTAATTGTATAATTTGTATTCGATTGATACATATACGATTACGAGGTTATAGAACACATGGAAATGCTCAAAGATACACTGACGGTCGTGGCCCTCGTCGCCGCCTTTCTGGTGTTTCGACTGTGGCTGCTCCCCAAGATGGGGGTCGGCACGTGAAGCCCCGTGCAGCACAACCGGTCGGTCCGACCGGAGGGGAAGAGTCCGGACGAACCGGATACAGCTCGCCATGAGTGACCCACTCGAGCCCAAGTTTGCAAAGGCATCAAGGATGCTCAAGGCGCTTTCTCACGAACTGCGCCTCGAGATGGTGTGCGGTCTTCGGCACGAACCGTGCACGCAGACCTTTATCGCACAGAAGCTCGGTCTGCCGCAGTCGACGGTGGCGCAGCACCTGAAGGTGCTGCGATCGGAGGGTCTGGTCAAAGCCGACCGTCGGGGTGTCGAGGTCATCTTCTCACTGGCGGAACCGAGGATCGAAGAAATCCTCGATGCACTGTGCCACAAGGAAGCAGAAAGGGCGCGTTACTCCTGGGACGAGATTGCAGAGCTCGAGCGAGCGAGACGTTCAGGGGATTACGCTTAGTTTATCGAATCGAATTCGATTGGGAAGTCATGCCACTCTACGAATACAAATGCGAAGACTGCCACGAGTTGTTTTCCGAGTTACGAAAGGTCGAGGATCGCGAGGCGCCGATCGAATGTCCGGCGTGCGGGAGCGAGGGGCGGGTTCTATTCAGCCAGTTCGCGCACAGCGGCGACGGAGGCTCCGGCGGCTGCGGGTCTTGCCCGCCGGGCTCGACCTGAGGCACGTGCTGATCGAAGCGGCGTGACCGCTTTGGAGCCGATCGAGCCCTTCCAGGCCAGGCTGCGTCCGGAGGATGTCTGCCTGTCCTGTTCCAATCGGCACATGTAACGCCTGTCTTGGAAGGGCTGCCTTGAGGTCAGCGTTACATGTGTTCTGTGGTGCATGGACGGCCACCCTCCCGCAAACGCGGGAGGTTTTTTTTTGGGTACGCCCGCCCGGGGGCCCGTCCAAAGGCGGGAGTATGGGGCGGAAAACCCTCGAATACCCATCTGCGGGATGTGTAGTATCCATGAAAGAAGGAGGCGAAACGATGAATTCCAGAATGCTCAAACCCAGTCCCCGATACCTGAGCAAACTCTATCTGAGCTTATGCCTGGTGGCTCTGGCAATTGCTATCGGCAGCGTGCTCCTGGCGTGGCTGATCGCCATCGACGAAGGTCCACGTGCGGGACGCACCGTTGCCACCGTTTTTCTCAGCCTGAACGCGGCCTGGTGGCTCGTAGGGATGCTGCTCGCCGGCCCGTACTATAGAAGCCTCAGATACGAGATCCTGGACGACGAGGTCATCGTCCACGTCGGCATCTGGATAAAGTCCGTCAAACACGTGCCATTCCGCACGGTCACCAACATAGCAACCAAGCGTGACATCTTCGACCGGGGGTTGTTCAACATCGGCACGCTGAACATCCAGACGGCCGGGATGAGCGGCAAAAAGGGCGCGGAGGAATCGCTCCTGGGTCTGCCCGATGTGCAGGACGTTTACACCACAGTGGTTGGGAAGCTGCGCCGTTTTCGCGGCGGCATGTCGCCGACGACCACCGAAGTCGAACAGAGCCCAAAGGGCGACGAGACTCGGGTCCTGAACGCCATTCTCTCCGAACTGCGCGCGATCCGGCAGGGGTTGTCGAAGTAGTCTCGTGTCTCCGGCCGGCCGGTTCCTCTATCGATACCCGTTATCCCCGAAATGCAAAAGTGAGGGAATTCACATGCCCCGGCGGACCATTGCGGAAAGCCACGCACGTTCAACGTCATATTTAATAGATAGTTATAAAGGTGGCCAACCACTCGAATGATGGGCATAGGAAATGCTCTAGCCACATCGACTAACTTTTTGCAACTGGTCGTAAGCAAAAGAACATGACGTTCGCCAGGCCGCACTCACGGTGACCGAAATGCAGTGGCATCTTCAGGTGGCTAGGCAACACGCGATTCTTCGCCGTTGTTCGCTTGGTGCTCGTCTGAGAGGAGGTTCAGACCAGAATGAGAAGCGTATTCCGAACAAGCTGCTACGTCTGTATGGTGCTCCTACTCGGATCCGTCACCGGCTGCAGCGAGGATGACCCCGTCGCTACCCCACAGGTCGATCCGGCAGGCAGCATCGGCGTCTACACGGATGCCGGCGGTGCCGGCACCGATGTGATCGACACCGGTGGCTCAGTGACGTTGTACGTCGTTCACAAGGTCGTGCCGGGCGCGCTGGGATCGTCGTTCAGGGTCGAGGCCCCGGCGGGCTGGGTCCGTCTTTGGGCGCAGCCTCAGTTTGCGGTAACCCTGGGTAATCCCGAAGACGGATTGTCGGTGGGATACGGGGACTGCATCAATGGTGCAATCCACGTCATGACGCTGATGTACGATTCTCCGGGTAACAGCGCGGTAGACTCGAAGTTCAAGATCCTTCCGCATTCCGCAATCCCTGAGGGTATTGAGACCGTCGATTGCAACCGCCGTGAGTGGCGAAATGCAAGAGGTATCGAGTCGCCTGTCACGACGCCGGAGGACAATCCGGCCGGTCGGATTGGTGTGTATAACGATATCCTGGGCACGAACATCAATATCATCGACACCGGTGGCGAGGTGACGCTCTATATCGTTCACGATGTCGCGAACGCGATGGGAGCATCCTTCAGAATCGAAGCTCCCGCCGGTTGGACGCGGAAGTCGTCGCAGAACCAGTTTCCCGTCACGCTGGGCAACCCCGAAAACGGGATTGCGGTTGGATTCGGTGACTGTCTGCAGGGGCCGATCCACATCATGACGTTGACGTACACGTCTCCGGGCAACTCCGCTCCGGACGCCATGTTCAAGGTTCGTCCGCATTCGGGGATTCCCGATGGCATCGAGAGCGTGGATTGCACGCAGACCGAGCTGCGGACCACGGTCGGTGTGCACTCCCCGGTGAGCCTGAATATTCCCCCGGGGAGCACTCGGGGAGGCGATCCCACGGAGGACCTTCCCTAGGAGACACGCTGGACGAGATACACAACGCATCGAGCGCGGGGGCCGAATGGCTCTCGCGCTCTTGCTTTTTGCCCTCGCGGATGACACCGGCGCGCGCTCGTTCGCGTTCGCAGACGCCCCACCCGGACTTTTCTGCACTACTGTTTGGAGAAATGCCGGTACAACAGCCACGTCGCGGTAAATGACACGATGAAAATCAGGGCGGGAATGGCAACCCCCAGTGCGGGGTGCCCGATCGGTCCGGCTGCTGAGAGAAAGAACACGCCCGGTATCACTCGTTGCCTCGTTTCCCGTTCTCGCGTTGGTGTTTGCGGTACGATACCCAGGCGAGTATCAACCCCAGGAACGATGCAAAGTAGGCAATCGACATACCGATCACCATCGCCAGCCCCTTATTCATCGGTTTTCTCCCACCGCGCGGTACGCTCGAGGTCGGCGATATATTCCTTTTGCCGCAGCTCATATTCATCGGATATCGCCTTGAGTTTGGGATCGATAATCCAGTGCATCAAAACGATTGCGACAATTCCCAACGCCAGAAGGACAAAACCCGGCCATAACAACAAACAGCTCAGCACGATGCCGAGCATTATCAAAATGTAGGCAATCGGCGACACGATGATCGCAAGCCAATCCTCTTTTGTCCATTCATCGGCCTCGGCGGCCGACCAGTTTCTTTTGATAAAGCTCACGCCGTGTCTCCTTGTGCCTCCGGCGCCCCACCTCCGTGCAGCAGCCCACGTCGCTCGGCTTCTCTCCTGACCGGTCCCCACCAGCCGATCGGCCGCGACATAACGTAGTACTTCACGAGGTGATCCATGTCTTCAGGTTTGGTAAGAAATGTAACCGGGACATAGATCAGCGCACCCAGAAGCATCAGAAGCCAGAACTGCTGGTAGTCGAGTAGCTCCGGCAGGAGCCCGAACTCCGGGAGAATCCACACCACCAGCCAGCTCAGTCCCAGATTGGCGATCCAGGATGCGAGAAGGCCCCAGGCGTTGAAGCGCCACCAGATGACTTGCAGGATATTGGGGAGCCAGATACCTGCCGCCATCAGCCACAGCGCGAAGATGAGCCAGGATGTGATTTCCTCCATGATCAAGCCGTAGAAGAACGATCCCAGAAGGAGGATCAATGTCGCGATCCGGCCGAACCGGACCAGCTCTTTCTCTGTGGCATTTGGTTTGAAATAGTGTTTGAAAAGGTCACGCGTCGCGTACGCAGCCCCCAGATTCAAATGGGTCGAGATCGTCGAGAGATGAATGGCGAGGATGGCTGCGAAAAAGAAACCGACCATTCCCGACGGCAAGTACTCGAAGCCGATGCGAAACCAGCCGAGCTCGTAGTCCGAGACCTCTTCGATGTTCGGGAACATTACATAGAAGCCCAGAATGGCGATCGCCCAGACCGAATTCCTGACGATCACAAGGAGCGCGCCCCACCAGATGCTATAGCTCGCATCGCGGACGGTCTTGTTGGATTGAATGCGCTGCGCTTCCGCATACCAGTCGATGCTCGTTCCCATACCGAACCCACCGAGGACGGCGATCACCAGCATGGTGATGAACCACATCGCGGGAAAATCGCCTTCGAACCACCCCGAAAACGCAAACGGGTTGAGTCGCCAGGATTCACCCATTTCGCTCAGTCTTCCGACAATCCCCGCCGGCCCACCCGCGGCCGTCACACCCCAAATCGATACCACGATGATCGCGGCGAATGCGATGATGCCCTGCTGAAAATCCGCCATGACGACGCCCCAGTATCCGGCGGCTAGCACGTAAACCGCGCAGATCGAGCTAAAGAGAAGGAGACCGATCCAGGTCTCCCAGCCAAACGCCATGTTACAGATCTTGCCCATCGCGATGCCGACCCAGCCGAGGATGAACATGTTCATAAAGACTTGCCAGCCGGCGATCCAGCCGCGCAGAAGCTCGGCGCCCAATCCTCCAAAGCGAACGGTATTCCATTCGGCCTGCGTGTATGCGACCGATCGCCTGAAGATCCGGGTCGACACAAACGCGCTGATCGCGCACCACGCAGAAAAGAATGTGTACCAGAGACCGGCCAGACCGTAGCGGTAGATGACGCCGGTGACCCACATCGGTGTGTCGGTGGCCGTGTGAGTCGCGTACACCGATGACGCGGGCAGCCACCAGGGCAATCCCCGGCCCGCAAGAAAGAAATCGGACTCGGATCGTCTGCCCAAACGGTAGAAAAGCACCCCGCATCCCACCATGAGGATCAAAAAGAGACCCAGCCAAATCCAGTCGAGCCGTGTAAACGTGACCATTCTTCGTCCCCGATCCGTTGATTGATTTCGGGATTGTATCACGGAATTTGCCCGGTACCGCTAGATCAAACTGCTTCCCTTACCCCCCCGCGATGGGATAGTATGGTTTCGCGGTGTGCGCCGCGAACCACACACGAAATGACCCATGCCCAGGACCTACGAATACCACCGGCCCGCTGACCTTGCACAAGCGTGCCGGCTTCTCGAAGATCTCCCCGAACCGCAGCTTCTGGCGGGGGGGACGGATCTTCTCTACGATATCGACGCGGGTGTGCGTGACGCGCAGCACGTCGTCTCGCTCCAGGATGTACGCGAGCTGGGCGGCATCGAGGAAACGGACGACCACGTATCCATCGGTGCCGGTTGCACGGCCCGCGAGGTTCATTCATCCTCTGTCATCGAGAAGCTGTTTCCAGAGATCACCGAAATGGTAGTCACGTTCGCCTCGCCTCAGATCCGAACCCGCGCGACGGTTGCGGGCAACATCTGCAGCGCGGTTCCGTGTGCAGATTTTCCCGTTATTCTGATAGCGCTCGGGGCGTCGGTCGAGCTGATGTCGGCGAAGGCGACCCGTAAGATCGCGCTCGCGGATTTCTTTACCGGTCCCAGGGAAACGCTTCGCGAAAAAAACGAGCTGGTCGTGCGAATCCTCGTACCCAAAAAACCGCCGGGGTCCGGGGCGTGTTTTATGAAGTATCAGCGCCGCGCCTCGAATTCGCTGGCGGTGACGAGCGTGGGTTCGTATCTGCGTTTCGACGGTGGGGTGTGCGGTGAGGCGCGGGTCGTCCTGGGGGCCGTGGCGCCGATCCCGCTTCTGGCAAAGACGGCGGGTGCATCGCTCGTGGGACAAGCGGTGAATGATGACACCGTGGCGGTGGCGGCCGGTAAGGCGCGCGACGAGGCGCAGCCGATTGCCGATGTCCGGGGCAGCGATGGTTTTCGGCGGCATCTCGTGTATGTGCTCGCCGAACGCACGCTGAAACGGGCGAACAAACAGATCAACGGATAGCAGCGGCCGTCAAAAACCCGGTCAAAGAACTCCTGGCTTAAGAGTGGGACAATTATGAACGAACGCCACATCATCGAGTTGACCGTAAACGGTGACACACACACCGCTGCGGTCACGGCATCAACCCGACTGACCGAGGTGCTGAGGGAACAGCTCGGTCTTACGGGTACCAAGGTTGGATGTGGGGTCGGTGACTGTGGTGCGTGCACCGTGCTGCTCGACGGCGAGCCGGTGAACTCGTGCCTTCTCCTCGCGCTGGAGGCGGTAGGCCACGAGATCGTGACCATCGAAGGCCTGGCCGTTGATGGCGAGTTGCACCCGCTTCAGCGAGCGTTCATGGAAGAGGGCGGAATTCAGTGCGGCTTCTGCACACCGGCGATGGTGCTCGTCGCCAAGGCCCTGGTCGACAAGAATCCGAATCCCAACGAGGCGGAGATACGGGAGGCCCTGGCGGGGACGCTGTGCCGTTGTACGGGCTACACCAAGATCGTCGAGGCGATCGGGCGGTGGCAGGACTACAAGGGAACCCCCGACACAAAGACGCCGTCAGGGGGCGAGCACGTGGTTGTAGGCGCACGCCTGCCCCGCAAAGACGCAATCGAAAAGGTCACGGGTCGCGCGCAGTATGCCGACGATATCAAGCTTCCCAATATGCTCTTTGGAAAGATCCTCACGAGCCCTCTCGCGCATGCCCGAATCGTCAAGATCGACACATCGAGGGCCGAGGCCCTCCCCGGTGTGAAGGCGGTACTCACCGGCAAGGATGTCACCGATACCCTGTACGGTATAAGCCCCGCGCGCTACGACGAGCACGTCCTGGCCAAGGAAAAGGTGTGCCATGTGGGAGACGAGGTCGCTGCGGTGGCAGCCGTGGATGAAGCCACGTGCAACGAGGCGCTCGAGCTGATCGATGTGGAGTACGAGGAGCTGCCGGCGGTCTTCAATGCGTTCGAGGCGATGGAGGACGGTGCACCCGTCATTCTCGAGAGATACAAGAACAACATCAATACGCGGGTCGACTGGAACTTCGGCGATGTCGAGAAGGGCTTCGATGAGGCCGATCTCGTTCTCGAGGACACATACGAGGGCAACCGCACCTATCAGAGTCCCATGGAACCGCACTGCGCCGTGTCGGAGTGGGATGGTGACGGGCGGTTGACCGTGTACACATCGACGCAGGTCGTTCATTACGTGCGGCATCAGCTCTCGCGTCTTCTCGAGATCCCCGAGGGTGACGTTCGCGTCATCGGCACGCACTGCGGCGGGGGATTCGGTGGTAAGGCGGGGCTCAACCCGCTCGAGATTCTTTCCGCGCTGCTCGCGCAAAAGACCGGCCGCCCGGTGAAAATGCGGTACACGCGATCGGAGATGTTCCATCACGGCCGCGGAAGACACAAACAGTACGTCGAGCTCAAGATGGGGTTGAAGAAGGATGGGTCGATTACCGCCGTAAAACAACGGTGTGTTCTGGATGGCGGCGCGTACAGCTCGTTCGGCGTTGTTGCTGTGTACTACGCCGGCGCGATGGTTCCGACGCTCTACAAGCTTCCCAACTACAAATACGATGGCTTCCGCGTGAACACCAACTTGCCGGCATGCGGCGCGATGCGGGGGCACGGGTGTCCACACCCGCGGTTTGCCTTCGAGAGCCTGCTAGACGACCTCGCCAAAGGGCTGGGGCTCGACCCGATCGATGTGCGTTTCAAGAACGCGATGGATCCCGATTCACGGACGGTCAACGACCTCGAGGTCGGCTCCTGCGAGCTCAAGGCTTGCCTCGAGCGGGTGCGCGAACGAAGCGGCTGGGATGAGAAGCGAGGAAAGCTCCCGTTTGGCAAAGGGATCGGTATCGGGTGCGGCGGGTTTGTGTCCGGCGCGGGTTATCCGATTTACCGGTCGAAATTTCCCCATTCCAACGCAATAATCAAAGTCAGCGAGGACGGGTACACGGCCATTCTCTACACGGGAGAGACGGATATCGGTCAGGGATCGATGACGGTTCTCTCACAGATTGCCGCCGAGGCCCTGGGGATCACGTTCGACCGCATCAAGGTCGTTTACGCCGATACGGATGCAACTCCGCTCGGGTTTGGCTCCTATTCATCGCGTGTGACGCTGATGGGGGGCAACGCGAGCAAGATGGCGGGCGAAAACATTCGCGCGCAGATGTGTGAGGTGGCCTCCAGGATGCTCGAGGTGCCGGCCGACCGGCTGGAGGTCCGGGAGAACCGGGTGTTCTGTGTGGACGACGAGGAGAAGGCGCTTGGATGGCACGAGGTAGCGGCAAAGTGCTTTTCCGAGAATGGTCCGCTCGTGGGACGCGGTTACTACTCTCCGCCCGAGGGTCTGGGTGGCGACTTCAAGGGCTCGACGGTGGGGACGTCGCCGGCGTACTCCTTCACGGCGTGCATCTGTGAGGTCGAAGTGGATACGGACACGGGGCAGGTTACGGTCGTGAAGTTTACCGATGCGCACGATTTGGGGACGCCGATCAACCCCATGGCGGTCGAGGGGCAGGCGGAAGGCGCAATCGCCATGATGCTCGGTGAAACGCTGCTGGAAGACGTGGCCTTTGATGACACGACGGGGCGCCTCCTCAATCCGAACCTCCATGACTATTTGCTGCCCACCGCCCAGGATGTGCCGCCGATCGATAGCGTGGCCGTGGAGTCCTACGAACCCAGGGGACCGTTTGGGGCCAAAGAAGTGGGCGAAGGCGCGACGCTGCCCGTCATCGGAGCCATCGCGAATGCCATCGAAGACGCAATCGGCGTGCGGATAAAGTCGTTGCCCATCACGGCGGAAAAGGTGCTTGCCGGGCTGCGGGAGAAGGCATCCGCATCGGGTTCTGACAAATAGTTGACTTATGTCAGACGTGCGCAACCTCTTTTGATTATCTGTCGCATCAGTGCTAATATAGAGGCGTTGTTGGTCGTCCAGTCCCGGTGACCCGAGACGCCCTCCCGAAATCCATACTGGTTCGAATGATGACCGATCAGGTCCAAGACATCAAAAAGGATGTTGCGGAGATCAAGTTTTTGATACACGACCTCCGCGTGGAGGGGTTTATCAACGAGATCATTCATTTCCATGTGACAGTCAACACGGACCTCGAGATCCGCGACATCGATCAGGCACAGATCATCCACGGTGGGGATCTCCAGGAGCTCAAATCAAAAGCGGTAAGTCAACGGAAGACGTTCGAGAAATACTGTAACACCGTGCAGAACTTCTCCCCGGACGAGACGATCCTGGCGGCGGGCAGAAAGTACGTCGAGACGATCTACGACATCTGCGAGCTGATACTGAATCCAAGGTGGGGACGCGCGGACCAGGTCATATCGTTTCTTCCCGGGGAATCGCACAGCGCCAGGTCCTATCCGCACTACATGAACTGCATACGCTGGATATGCGGGGTGCACGCGCGAATCCGCCATTTCATGCAGGAGCAGGACACTAAGGATGTCTATGAGAAGTTCGATATCTCGGATGAGCTTCAGGATTTTGTGCGGAATGTTGTCTACGGCTATGTAACCGAGAAGAGCAGCGCAAGGGTCGGGATACAGCTCGATCGTATGGACCCGGCAATTCTGGGGGGCAACCGGTTTCGGTTTCACCGGATGTTTTTCAACCTGGTTATGAACGCGGTCGACGCCATGAGCCACAAGGGTGTGGGTGTTATCAACATCAGCAGTGTAGTCGAGGGCAACCGTGTCGTCCTGAGTGTCAAAGACAACGGGTTCGGGATGAACGGTGACAAGGTAGAGCAGTTGTTGGCGGCCAGGAAGAGTCGCGATGGTGAGCTTCATTCCCTCGGGTTCGTCTTTGTGAACCAGACCGCTGCCGAGTTTGGGGGCGATGTGTCGATCGAAAGCGAGGTGGGCAAAGGGACGACCGTGTCGATCTCGCTGCCGCACCTCGACGGTGCCGAGGCTGCGCCAAGAAAGCCCCACGAGTGCGAGGATCTCAACCTTGTCCGCGGGGTTGATGGCCTGCGAAAGCAGGGCAGGGCCGCACATGCCAAGAAACTCGCCGCAATCGAAGAACGACACAGCACGTGCGGCGAGGTCGTCTATGCCGACTACATGGTCTCGGACGCGCCTTTCCCGGGGTGCATCTTTGCGATGGGTGTGACGGACCGAGACAAGATCGATTTCTTTACGCACAGGCCCTACGAAAGGGCCTGGAACATCACGCACGAGGACCTGACACCGATGTTTTTCGAGGCCACGATTCGTGGTCGGCTGGAGAATGACGAAGATAGGGTCCCTGTCTTGATTCTCAAAGCGCCACAGAATGTCAGGGAGTATCTGGAGTTCAGAGAAGTGCCGGATGACGATCGATCGGTGGATGCGTTTATCGAGATGATCCACGACGAATACATCCGGATTGGCCGCAAACTCGTCGAGACGGGGCTGTCGCCACAGATGCGGGTCCGGTTGACCGATCTGCAGAAGTTTTTCGGCAAAGAGCACGAGCTCGTAGAGCTCGAGCCGTTCGAATTGGAGGTTCTGGCAAGACAGGAATTGAACACAGAGAGAAACACGTGATGCCAGATTGTATTGACGGGGTGGATGAAATCAAGCGAAAGGAGACGTAGTATGTCTGCGCTAAAGGAAGTCCTGAAGAAGAAGATCGATGAGCATCGGCCTCGGACCACGAAGCTGCTCAAGGAATACTCGGACGTCAAGGTGGGCGAGGTGACCATCGCCCAGGCCATCGGTGGCGCCCGTGGGGTCAGGTGTCTGGTAACGGACATCTCGTATCTGGACCCCATGGAGGGAATTCGCTTCCGGGGCATGACGATCCCGGAGACCTTCGAGGCCATGCCAAAGGTGTCGGGGAGCGAGTATCCATACGTGGAGGGGTTCTGGTACTTCATGCTAACCGGTGACATACCGACGCTCGAACAGACGCAGGCGGTGGTGGAAGAGTTCAAGAAGCGCTCCAAGGTGCCCGGCTATGTCTTCGATACGCTGCGTGCCCTGCCGCCCGAAACACACCCGATGTGCATGTTCTCGATCGCGATCAACTCGATGCAGTGTGAGTCTGTTTTCGCGAAGCAGTACCGCGAGGGCTTGGGCAAGATGGATCTCTGGGATCCGACGTACGAGGATTGCATGAATCTCCTCGCGAAGCTCCCCGAGATCGGCGCCTTTATCTACCGCCACAAGTTCAAGAACGGCGAGATCATCGCTCCAGACCCCAATCTGGACTTTGGCGGTAACTTCGCCCATATGATGGGCATCGACAAACCCTACGACGACGTGTCGCGGATGTATTTCATCCTGCACTCGGACCACGAGACGGGCAATGTCTCCGCGCACACCATTCACCTCGTGGGATCGGCACTGTCCGACTGCTACTACGCGGTGTCGGCAGGGATGAACGGTCTGGCCGGACCGTTGCACGGCCTCGCAAACGAGAACGTGCTGCGGTGGACCCAGAACTTCATAGAGAAACTGGGTGGCAAGGAGCCGACCAAAGAGGTCATCAAAGAAGCCCTTTGGGAGACGTTGAACAGCGGACAGGTGATCCCCGGTTACGGGCACGCAGTGCTTCGCAAAACGGATCCGCGTTACATGTCGCAGCGCGAGTTCTGTCTCAAAAATCTGCCGGATTACCCGCTGTTCAAGGTGATCAGCATGATCTACGAGGTGGCGCCGGGCGTCCTCAAGGAGCACGGCAGAGCCAAGAACCCGTGGCCGAATGTAGACGCGCAGTCCGGTGTGATCCAGTGGTACTACGGTATCAAGGAGTATCCGTTCTACACCGTGCTGTTTGGCATCGGCCGGTCGATCGGGACCCTGGCGAACCTCGTCTGGGACCGGGCGCTCGGTTATCCCATCGAGAGGCCGAAGTCTGTGACGACTGCCATGCTCGAGGAAACCGCCGGGATCAAATAGCTCTGCGGAAGACGTGTCGATCTGATCACAGCGGACCGGAGAGACACCTTTCGCACACACATCGATGCAGCCAGCCCTGGTGCTGGACGCCGGGTGCAAGACCGTGGTACTGTCACGCGTCTTGCGTGCCGGTCCGTTTGCTCACGCATGCGGCGCGGCTTGCCGCGAAGTCCACACGGTGCCTGCGAACTTTTGATAATCGCGGGCCCCACTCGGCGTTAGCCCGGGAGGGTGCAATCGATGAATGGTGTCAACGCAAAGACCGTGGAAGTACTTGTTACGGGCGGAAACGTCCGCTCCGCCCTCTGTGTTGCCCGTTCACTGGCACGCCGTGGAGTCCCCTTGATGGTTGTTGGTGAAGCGCGCGTGATGGCGCTTCGTTCCCGTTACGTCAAGCACGC
>CBDVBZ010000031.1:0-29197 GCA_965372355.1 uncultured bacterium
TCGGCTAAGAGGCGCCGACCGGGGCGGGCTGTCCTTTGCACACGGTTCCTTTCCTGCTAAGATTTCCATGGTGAGTCAATGGGGAATTCCCCCCTGATGGACATGCGTATATCGCTTTGCTTAAGTCAGATCGGTCTCTTCCTGGTCGTTGTGCTGGCCTCGTGTGGCAAGCCAACGATCACGAGGCCGCCGGTTGTTGTTCCTGCCGACTGTGAGATCCTTCACAGTCCGGGTGAAGCCGCCGATTCGATACGAGTCGCGCTGCTCGACGACGTGGATCCTCAGTTTGCGCCGTGGGCGCGAAACTCGAGTGAGCAGCTACTCTTCTCACACCTCTACGAGACCCTGATCACCGTTGATTGCATTGGGAATGTACAACCCGGTCTTGCCGAATCGTGGAAGAGCCGGCGGGACGGGCGTCGCTGGACGATGACCTTGCGCGAGGACGCGCGGTTCTGGGATGGTACACCGGTGACCGCCGCGGACGTCGCGGCGAGCTGGCAGCGCGTATCCATCGAGCCGATGATACTCTATGCCGTCATCGATTCCGTTGTTGTCGCCGACGAGCGGGTCTTGCATGTGGACTTCAACAAGCGTCATCGAAGGGTGCCACGGGCTCTATCGGCCCCGGCGCTCGCCATCGCAAAACCAACGGTGGATTCACGGTGGCCGCTGGGCTCCGGACCCTGGCGGATCGCGTCGTCGAGAAGCTACACCGTGATGTCCGAGTATGCGATCACGACACGACCGACCTTCGGGGTGGACGAACCGGTCATCCAGTTTCTTGAGAGCCCGCGACACGATGCGAGAGACCTTCTCGAGGGTGTGGTTGACATGATGGTTACATCCGACCCTGCGGTCATCGAGTACGCGGCGGGGCGACCGGGGTTTGTCACCTTCGCGCTCCCATGGGCGGAAACGTACATGTTGCTGTCGACGACACGTGTTCGCGAGCTGCGGGAGGGTGGCAGACCGGGACAAATTCCTGCGGATCTTTCGGATGCCCTGGCCCGCGATGCGGTGAGGAGTGACGCAAGGGGCTACCGATCGCCATCCTGGTGGAATGATCTCTACGGGTGCGATGACCTTCTGGCGGATGGCGTCGATCCATCGGGCATTCCTCAAGGCGCATCCGCACCAACGGGCCCGCACCGCATCGTCTATAATACGAGCGATCCGATTGCCCGCGATCTCGCCGAGCGAATCGTCGCGCTCGCCTCGAGGGGCACCGATGTGTCCAGTGAGGCCGCGGCGGTGGCAGCCGCGGTACCCGGGCTTATCGGCGGTGGCGATCGTCCGGTCGCCGAGGGGCTGGCGGCGCGTGACCTCTCGCAGAGCCTCTGGGCCGGTGATGACTTCGCCTATGTCATATCGATTCCGCGAATGCCGCCGGAGTCGTGCTACGGCGCGCGCAGGTTGCTCAACCGGGCGCCTTGGCTCGTGGGCGGTGGCGTGGATCTATCGCAGGCGCTCATTCCGCTGGTCGACACGCGCCTCCACGTGATCGCGCGCGAGGGGTTGTTCGGGCTTATTATTGATACGTACGGCAACATGCTCGTCGTGACGGGTTTTCTGCAGGGGATGTAGTTGTTATGACATTCCGCACACGATTGCTCATCATATTCTTGCTGACGGTACTGATCCCCATCGTCGCGCTGGCTTTCTTTATCCGCGGGGAAATGACCAAGCGTCTTACCAGCCAGTACGAGCAACGCGTCGAATCGCTCGTTCGTGTGATCGAGGGAGACCTGACGGAAGAGAGCACAGCGATCGCCAGCTCGCTCACCGTCATTTGCGAATCGATATACGACGACAACCGGTTTCGCCGGGCCGCCGTCGATCGAACGGAGGAAGACAGACGGTATCTTCTCGATTACGCCGGCGATGCAATGCGGCTGACGGGGCTCTCGATGCTCCAGATCCAGGATGCGTCGGGCCGCATTATTAGTTCCGGGCATTTTCGCAACGAGTACGACCGTCTGGAGCCCGAGCTCCCGACGCTGCTGGCATCGGCAAACCGCGGAGCGGCTCTTATTCAGGCGCGGTCGCCGGATGAGCCCTTTCTTGTTTTAGCCGGTGTCGACTCGCTGCGCATCGGGGGCAGGCCTTTCACACTGGTCGCCGGCGTCCATGTGGAGCGACGCTTTCTTGCACGGTTGGCCCGGGAGGCAGGTTTGACCGTCGCCCTGGTGTATCCCGACGGCGTCCTGACATCGCTCCCGTCGCACGGAGGTGGAGACGATGCGGGTGAGTCCGCCGAGGCCGCACCGGACTATGCAATCGTGCGAGAGTTGGACGTGCCGTTTGTCGATTCGAAGCGCGGTGAACTCGTGTCCGCGACATTCCGCGTCACGCACGAGCTCACCGAGCTGCACGCTCTCAGGAGCAGTATCGATCGGTGGTTTCTCATCGCGGTGGCCCTCACCGGCCTTCTCGCCATCCTTATTGTCAGCTGGCTGACATCGCGAATCAGCCGGCCGCTCGCCGAACTGGCCGACAAGACATCACGTATCGATCTCGACCGGCTGGATATCGATTTCGAAACGCATCGCAAGGATGAGATCGGTGTGCTGTCCCGGTTGCTCGGCGCGATGACCGATAGACTTCGCGCGAGCGCATTGCTTATCAAGGATGCCGAGCGCCGTGCGACATTGGGAGAGATGGCGCGGCAGGTCAACCACGACATAAAGAACGGGCTTACACCGATACGGAATGTATTCCGTCACCTGGTCGACCTGGCAGGCAAGAACCCCATGGAGTTGCCCGACGTGCTAAACGACAGAAAGAGCACACTCGACTCGAGCATCGCCTATCTAGAAAACCTCGCGTCGAATTACGCGCGTCTTTCTCCCAGAGGTGAGCGGGAGCCGTGCGATGTGAACGCGATTGTCGAACGTGTCGTCAGGGATCTGCAGGGATCGGGAGGCGCCATCCTGCATATGGCTCTCGGTGGCCGGGGGACCATCCTGGGGGATCGGTTGTCGTTGCGGCGGATTCTCGAGAACCTGATCGACAATGCAGTCGACAGTCTGGGATCGGAGGCAGGTTCCGTCACCGTATCGACGGCGATCGTCCCGGACGCGGACGACGGGGACCGCGTGCTGATCACGGTGGCCGATACCGGTCGGGGCATGGACGAGGAGCAACAGACGAAGGTATTTGACGATTTCTATACGACAAAGAAGAATGGGACGGGTTTGGGGCTCTCGATCGTTCGGAGGCTCGTTATGGATCTCGACGGATCCATCGATGTAAAGAGTGAGCCCGGGAAGGGGAGTCGTTTTGTGATCGATTTTCCCGTTGCGCGCTCCGACGCGGACGGCAGCAGCCACTAGAAAGGTGGTGTCGATGGCACTGGTGCTCGTTGTAGATGATGTCGCCGCCCTGGCGGAACAGTATGCGTACGACTTGAAACGGGTCGGCGGCTACGACACGCGGATCGCCACGGGCGGCAAAGAAGCACTGGAAGTCATCGCCAACGAGCCGGTGGACTGCGTCATACTCGATCTCGAGATGCCGGGTGTCGATGGTTTCGAGGTCCTTCGTAAGCTGAAGAAGCAGGGAATGCCGATACCCGTCGTTGTCTACACGGGAACCGGTGACTTCGACCGCTGCGCCAAGGCGATCAAGCTCGGGGCGTACAGCTTTATCGATAAGGGGGAATCGATGGAGCGGGTGGTGCACGAAGTGGGGAACGCGCTGGAACGTGTGAGTCTCGAAATCGAAATTCAGGCGTTAAGACGGGATATCGGAACCGACACACCGCTGATCGGCTCGAGCAAGGCGATGCAACAACTGAAGGAAGAGATCGGACGTGTTGCCGGGGTGCCCAGTCCGGTACTCATCCTGGGGGAGAGCGGCACGGGCAAGGAACTCGTTGCCAGAGAGATCCACCGCCTGGCCTTCAATGACAAGAAACCCTTTGTGGCGATCAACAGCGCGGCGCTGCCCGATACGCTGATCGAAAGCGAGCTCTTCGGTCACGAGCGGGGGGCGTTCACCGGGGCCGACCGCGTTCACCGGGGCGCCTTCGAGCGGGCGAACGGTGGTACGTTGTTTCTCGATGAGATCGGTGAGTTGCCGCTGGCCGCCCAGGCCCGGCTGCTACGCGTGCTCGAGCAGGGTGAGGTGACCCGGGTCGGTGGCGAACGTGTGATCGATGTGAACGCGCGGGTTGTTGCGGCGACGAACCGTGATCTCGAATCCGAAGTCGGCGCGAAGCATTTCCGGGAGGATCTTTATTATAGAGTGAATGTGCACACGCTTCGTGTGCCGCCGCTTCGTGACCGGCGCTCCGACATCCCCGAGCTCGTCAATCACCTCATCGCGGCAACGTGTTCGCGGTTTGGCATTCGTGGCAAGCGGATCGAACCGGCCGCGCTCGATCGTTTGATGAAGTGCGAGTGGCGGCGCAACAACGTTCGTGAGCTTCGCAATATCATCGAACGCATGATCATCGCGGCGGATGGTGACCGGATGGGTACGGCACACGTGCCCGCCGACGTACGGGGTGCTGAGGGCGGAACTTCGAAGCACCGGGGCTTCAAGGAGTTGAAAGCCGAAGCCGAACGGCAGATCATCGTTGCGGCTCTCTCACGAAATGACTGGCACATCAGCCGCGCTGCGGGAGACCTCGGGCTCTCCGACCACGCCAGCCTGCTCAAGATCATGCGGCGTCACGGTCTCAAACGCCCCGACCGGAAGTGACCCCGTCAAACCTCTTCAGAACGTGTCTGATCGGACACGTTCGCACACCAAAACAGTGTCCCTTAGGACACATTCAGCCGGTGGTGGACCCGTCGGCTGATTCTATAATTCCCTTATAAATAACCAGATATGAACGTGAGGCTCTGTGTCTGGCCCCATGGTCCCCGGCTTGCCTTACTGATGGGTCGAGTGGCGTTCGTAGACCCGGTCCGAGAGGGCCAAAACACAAGGAGGCTCACCATGAAGGTCATCGGAAGACACCCCAGGGAGTGGGTCACACTCGGCGGATGGATCGCGGCGCTTACGCTGGCGCTCGTCCTCGTTGGGTGCGGCGGGAGCGACACGCAGTCGGACTCCAAAGTCATCGTCAAGAACCCGCAGCGGACCCAGCAGGTCGCGCGTTTTACGCCGCCCCCGCAACCGGCCGTCGATACGATTGCGGTCCCGGCACAGCCGGAGGAGCGGGTTGTCTCGGCGCCCGAACCGTCCCGGGAAGTCACCTTCGAAGAAGCGGAGGCTGCGTTTTACGAGAGACGTTACGAACACGCGGCGGAGTTGTTTACGCTCTACACCGAACGCAAGAACGGGAACCCGTGGGGCTACTACATGCTCGGTCTCTCGGCATGGAAGGCCGGTCAAAACGAGATCGCCCAAGGCGCGTTTGAGCGTGCACTGGAGCTCGATCCCAAGCACGTCAAAAGCCAACTCAACCTGAGCCGTGTGCTCCTCGATATGGATGAGCCTGATGAGGCGCTGAGTCATATCCGCGAGGCGATCGAGTTAGATCCCGAGTCGAGCGTTGCGTATCGTCTCAAGGGACGGGTGTTCGATGCGATCCACCAGTTGCCCCAGGCCGTCGAGGCGTATCGTGACGCGTTGCGGCTCGACAACAACGACGCGTGGTCGATGAACAACCTCGCGCTGATCTATATCGAAGAGGGGTTGTACGCGGAGGCGCTGCCACCGCTCGCGCGCGCCGTCGAGATCCAGGGCGGCAACGCGATGTTTCTGAACAACCTCGGTATGGCGCTCGAGTGCAACGGTCATTTCCGGGCATCCGAGAAAGCCTACGAATCGGCGGTCAATGTCGATAGTGCGTATGACAAGGCCGTGGCAAATCTGGCGCGTGTTCAGGAAGTTCGGGAAGACACGGAGCTGGAGCCCGTGGATCTCGAGATGATCGCGCGGATCTTCGCCGATGAGATCGTGGGATCCTCTGACGTTGTCACCGGCGGGGAGCAGGAGCCGGTCGAGGCGGAAGTGGCGTCAGGCGTTGACGAGACGGAATCCGTTGAGTCAGAGGAAGACACCGAATCGTCGGATGGCAACGGCGACTCGACCGACAAGGAAGACGAAGAGTAGAACGCCGCACGCTGAATCGGTTGGAGGCGAACGCCCCGGCCCGGTCACACGGGTCGGGGCATCACGCTATTTTACCCCGTGCGCTTCGCACCATATTCCCAGCGCAAGAAGTGCCCACAACGTCCCTTCCCACGGACCTTTGAAATACTCGGGTGGGTGCTCGAGCCACGTTTCGGCACCGGGGAGGGCTTGCCGCACGGCAGACGACCCGAGGATGCGATCTCGGAGCGTATCACCATGGGTCACGAGCAACTCGGGTATGTTGCCAAAGGGAAACGCTTGTTTGCGTCGCGACACGATATCCTGCGACACACGTCCACGGCTCCACCAGCGGAGGATGAGCTTGGTGTTCGCTCGCCCCGGTCGTTGGCCCACCCGCATCGATGGCGGGAGTGACAGGACGAAATCGACGAGGTCGCGATCGAGAAACGGCATCCGCAGCTCGGCGGACGAATCCATCGCCACCGAGTCGGCGAACGTGAGTATGTTCTCGGACAGGAACGTCAGCAACATGACTTCCTGCATGCGATCGATATCGGTGGCGTTTTCGAGACAACGTTCGTAGAGCCGATCGACGGTCGACAGGTACCCGTGATCGGCGATCAGGGCGGTGCCGAAGATCTCCTCGATGTCTGCGGGGGGCAGGGGGCGGTGAATGATGTACCGCGCCGCCGCGGGCGTTCGCTCCGGCGGCGCATCGAGGATCGCGCGCCGGCGACGCTCGACCGACTCGGCGCCGTAGACGTGGCGATCGATGATCTTGCGGATCCATGGTTCGGGTAGCCGCGCGAGCTTGCGCACAACAGACAGCCGAAAACGATCCTGGCTCAGCCGGTAGCCACCGAGAACCTCGTCACCCCCGTGACCGCACAGAAACACCGTGGCATGCTCGCGTGCGTTTCGAATAAGAAGCCAGGTTGCCAGGGCCGCGCCGTCGCCGGTGGGCTCGGTGAAAGACGCAAACGCGGGCACCATCTGTTCGATCCGATCACTCGGTGTGACGAGCAGATCCATCTTCATCGAGCCGGTGTCGTCGCTCTCTTGCGCCGGTGAGAGCCCCGACGCAACCTGGGTCAGCGTGTATGTGAACGAGCGCACGGGCTCGTTCTGTGCGGCCAGGGCGGCGTGAATGCTGTTGCTGTCGATCCCATCGCTGAGAAGCAACGCCACCGGCACATCGCTGACAAGACAGCGTTTCGATGCCTGCGCAAAAAGCGTGTCGAATTCCTCCACGAGATCGGCGCGCTTGCGTCCCGCCGCGCGCGGTCTGAAATGGGGGGCATACCAGCGCTCGATCGTGACACCATCCGAGTCCGCGGTGAGCAAGTGTCCCCCCGGCAGCTTGAGCACATCGGCAAGGATCGTTCGCGGGGCAACGACATATCGCATCGTGACGTACTCGAGAAGGGTGTGGTTGTCGATCTCTCGTGGTACCCACGGCGCCTGGAGTAGGGCGGGAATGCTCGATGCGAACGTCAGCGCGAAATCACTGCGGTGGTAGAATAGCGGCTTCTCGCCAAAACGGTCGCGCGCCAGAAAGAGGCGGCGCTCGGCGTTATCATAGATCGCAAACGCCCACTGGCCCACCATTCGCTCGAGGGCGGCGGGCCCCCATCTTTCCCAGGCGAGGAGGATGACCTCGGTGTCGGTCGACGATCGCAGTGTCCCCGGCTCGACGCCGAGCTCGCGGTGAAGCTCCTTATAATTGTAGATCTCGCCGTTGAAGCTGATCAGATAGCGGCCATCACGGCTCCGCATCGGCTGGTGGCCGGCATCGCTCAGATCGAGGATCGCCAGGCGGCGGTTGCCCAGTGTTGCGGGGCCATCGGCTTCGATACCCCGGTCATCCGGTCCCCGGCGCTCGAGTGCATCGGTCATTGCCTGGACGGCCGGGCGATCGTCTTGCTCCCGCCCAACCCGAAATATGCCGGCAATTCCACACATGATGACCGATCATAGCAGAATGTAACGCTGACCTGAAGGCAGCGTTACATATGCCGATTGGAGCTGACGTCCTTCGGACGCAGCCTGTCCTGGAAGGGCTCAACCGGCATTGGCCGGAAATCCCGGAAACCGGGTTGCCGGCGAAAATCTCGCGGCTGGACGCCAGCCCGCATTCTGATCTACAATGCTCAAAATCCGGATACGGGCACACGCGAGGAGGGTATTTTGAAAAGATATAACCATATCCCGAGTACCGGGAGATACGTGATCGCTTTTGCGTGTCTCGCGATCGTGGTTCTGAACAGTTGCTCCCACCTCAAGAAATCGAAGCACCTCGATCTCTCACCATTCGCCGAATACACGATGACACTCGCTATGGAGATCGAGTATGGGCTCACCGAGGCGGGCCGAACCGTTCACCTTCGCAAATACTGGAGCGATCCCGTCATCGCCGAGCACCGGAAAGAATGGAACAAGGTCCGCGTGCTGCTCAAGAGTGTGGTCGCGTACTCGATCGAGGTCACCACTCTGGGCAACTCGCGGCTCTCCGGACCGGAGAGATGCAACACCCTGGCCGATTATCTCGAACCCCTCGTTAGACCGGTTGTGATACACCAGGCGGGTCGGATACGGATATCGCCCACGCAGTTGGACTCAATACTGACGGATATCCGCGGCCGGAAGAATCTCCTGGATGGTCTGGCAGGGGCGCAGCCCATTATCGACGAGATCGCACGGGTCGCCGACGACATCTTCGACGAGGTCAAGGAATCGCTCGACGAGACAGCCAAGACACTCATGCAGCGAATCGATGAGGAGAATGCCAGGGTGACCTACTACGAGGAGTTGGTACGGCGGCGGCAGTATGAGATCTTTGACGAGGGGGGCCTTCTCCTCGCATATCGGAATGGGGATACCTCGGTGTTGCCGGAACTGTTGGAGCTCGACCCGCAGCTTCGAGAGTACGTGGCGTCTCCGGATACGTTGACGTTGAAGGAGATAGGCGCCATAGAAGACCGCCTGTTGCACAAGATCGAGAAGGCGCGGGAGTTCGCCAAGCAGATCAAACCGGATGTCGAGAACTATGCCGCCCAACAGCAGGCCTTCGCCGACCTCTATGTGGACGCATCTCACCAGCTCAGGCGCGCAAAGGTGACGATCATCGTGTGGTCGCGGGTCCACCGCGATCTTGCGAGGGGCATCACCGATCCGGCGAAGATCAATCTTTTTCAGCTTACAAAGCAAGCGATCGATACCGCTCTTTAGACTCAAACGGGTAATAAACAGAAGTCAGGAGGCAGACCCATGGCTAACGACGCAAACCGGGATTACCTGGGTAAGGCGCTCGATATCGCGATCCGTCTGGCGTTGATTGCGATCGTCCTGTTGAGTGCGTTCAGGGTGTTTAGTCCGTTTCTTTCCACAGTGGTGTGGGCGACACTCATCGCCATCGCGTTGTATCCGGTTTTCGACAAGATGAAGCGCATGATGGGTGGACGCGCGAAGCTGGCGGGCGCGCTGTTCATTATCATCACCGCAGCACTTGTTATCGTGCCCACGGTCATGATGACCGGGTCGTTGATCGACGGCGCCAGAGAGGTCCACGACCATATGGAGGCGGGGACATTGACTGTTCCGCCGCCATCCGAAAAGGTGAAGGAATGGCCACTGATCGGCGAGAAAACCTACGCGCTCTGGCACGCCGCATCCGTCGATCTCGAAGCCACCGCCGGCAAGCTGGCTCCTCAGCTCAAAGAGATCGCTTCCAAAATGGTGTCGACCGTGGCCGGGCTCGGCGCGGCGATTCTGCAGACCATTCTGGCGCTGATCATTGCGGGGATTCTTATGATGACATCGGAGGGTGGGAGCAAGGCTGCGAACTCCATTGCCATACGGCTGGCCGGCAAAGAGGATGGGCCGGCGATTGTTGATATCGCCACGGGCACGATCCGCAGCGTGGTCAAGGGTGTGATTCTGGTTGCGTTGACTCAGTCACTGCTCTCGGCCATCGGTATGTGGGTCGCCGGTGTGCCGGCGGTGGGGCTGTGGGCGCTTCTCGTCCTGGTTGTTGCTGTGATCCAACTGCCACCGATCATTGTTCTGCTCCCCATTGCCATCTGGGTGTTCTCGGCAAACGACAACACCGTGATCTCGGTGGGATTTCTGATCTGGAGTATGATCGTCAGTGGCAGCGACGGCATACTCAAGCCGATGTTCCTGGGGCGTGGCGTGGCGGTCCCAATGCTCGTCATCCTCATCGGCGCGATCGGTGGTATGCTCGGCGGTGGGGTTCTCGGTTTGTTTATCGGTCCGGTCGTTCTCGCGATCGGCTACCAGCTCTTCAAGGCGTGGGTGGCCGAGGATGAGGCGCCGCACAAGACAGAGCCCGACGCGGAAACCACCTGATCCCTGGCGGTGGCGACCATGCGGCATTTTACGTTCGTAAGCACCACAGTCCTGCTGATCGTGGTCGGTGCGCTCCCCGTGCTAGGGCAGGACGGCGGTGACTCGACCCGGACCGCGGGTGTCACCGGACGTCTTTATCTCGATCTTGGTTATCTGCGCAGCTCGACACGACCGGGCAACCACACCTGGCGGAGCAAGGCGACGACATCCACCCTCGACCGCCTCAAGGTAAACAACGCCACTCTGATGGTGCAGAAAGAGGAGAGCCCCGAGTCACGGTGGGGCTTCCTCGCGGGTGTACAGGGTGGTATTGATATAAACGGCCTTGTGCCGTCCGCCGCCGTGAGCGATGCCGATGATCTGAAGCACCTCTACTATACAAACGTCTCCTATCTCTTCCCGGCGGGGAACGGTCTGACCGTCACCGGTGGGCTGATCCCCGGCCACATCGGCTACGAGAGCTTCCACGCGATCGACAACCCCACCTACACACGGATATACGGCGTGGACTATGTGCCGTATTTCGAATGGGGGCTCCAGGCCGCGTATCCGTTTAGCGATTCGTTCAACGGTGCGCTGCTCGTCGTCAATGGTTATGACTATCTGGCGTCTCCGAACAGTGTGCCGAGCTATGGGGTTCAGTTCACATGGCGGGCGGCGGATAATGCGGGCTTAAAACAAAACGTTTACTACGGTCCCGAGCAGGGGGGTACGGCGCTGGAGTATTGGCGATTCGCGTCGAACACAATCGGGCAGTGGAATGTGGGGGACTTCATTCTCGTGGGGAGCGTCGGTTTTGGTACGGAGAAACAAGCGAGTCTCGCGGGGATGCCACGGTATGACTGGTCCTGGGGAGCCTTATGGATGAAATGGCGGCTCAACGAGACGTGGCGGCTCGTCGTGCGTCCCGAGTTCTTCAGGGATTCGGATGGGTTGATGACGGGCGCGCGTCAGAAGATCTATGCGATCACGGGATCGCTCGAGTACCGGTTGTCGCCGATCGAGATGAACGTTCTCTCGGCACGTCTCGAGTACCGGTTCGATCGCTCGACGGGACCGGATGGCGGATTCTATGAAGGCCCGGGCAACGTCCTCGTGGCCAACCAGCACCTCGTGATCGCCTCGGTCATGTTGCTCTTCGACACGGCGAGCCGAGGGCGTATCGGGACGCGGCCAGAGCCGGTTGAGAGCGCCGAATGAGCGCCGACACGTTCAAACAGAACCGGCATCGAAGAAACCCGCGGATCGTGGTATGGTTCTACTCATCCGCAGCAACCATGGCTGGCCGGCAGACAGTCCGGCAAATCCAATCGAGGTAATTTCATATGTCCGATGAACAGGCCCAGAAGTCGCCGCCACCCGAAGCCGTCCAGACGGACTCGGGTGCCGACGCCAAGGCCGATGCGGCCCCTCGGAAAAAGGATCCCATCCGCCGGGTAACCCTTATCGTTCTGATTGTCTGCGCCGTCCTTTTTGTCTGGCACCTCCTGTCCGACCGGCTCACACCCCACACGGACCAGGCCCGGGTGACGGGTCTCGTCATCCCCATTGTCCCCCAGGTTGCGGGCTATCTGACCGAGGTGAACGTTCGTCTTCACAGTGTTGTCAACGCGGATGATGTTCTGTTTCAGATCGACCCCAGGCTCTACGAAATCGCGGTCCAGTCGGCGGAGGCAAATCTGGACAACACCGCGCAACAGGTCGGTGCGATGACGGCGACCGTCAAGTCTGCCGTCGCGCGTCTGGGCATCGCCAGGGCGCAGCTCGACCGCTCGCAGCGCAACTACGACCGCGTGCAAAATATCTTAGAAAAGAACCCGGGCGCTCTGTCACAGGTGGATAAGGACCGAGCCGAGACCAACCTGGCGCAGTCGTTGGAAAAAGTATCATCGAGCGAGGCCGATCTCGAAAAGGCCAAGCAGCAGCTCGGTGTGACGGGGCCGGAGAACGCCCAGGTCCGCGCCGCCATTGCCGCACTCGAACAGGCACAGCTGAACCTCGCTTTTACCACGCTCTATGCACCCACGCGGGGTGCCATCGAGAGTTTCAATATAGACGTCGGTTACTACGCGGCGGTGGGGCAGCCGCTAACAACGTTTGTGTCGACGAGCGATGTGTGGATACAGGCCGACATGCGCGAGAACAACATCTCGAGGATCGAGCCGGGCGATCCCGTGGAGTTCGTCCTCGATGTCGCGCCGGGCCGGGTGTTTCGCGGGACGGTCCGGAGCGTCGGATACGGGGTGAGCGCCAAGGGTGTTCCCAGTCGTGGCGATCTCCCCACCGTCCAGAGCTCGCAGGGCTGGCTGCGAGACCCGCAGAGATTTCCGGTGATTGTCGGGTTCGAGCGGGACACCGCCGAAGGACTTCTCCGGGTCGGTGGCCAGGCGGACGTTATTGTGTATACGGGGCGTTACCCGGTCCTCAACCTGATCGCCCGGATAGGGCTTCGCGTGAGGAGCCTACTCTCCTATGTCCGGTAGCAGACCCGCAATCGTGGCATCGGTTGGTGGATGGCAGCTTGACCTGCGCAGTATCCGCGTGCTCCGGTATGCGATCGGGTCCACGATCGCAATGACTCTGGCGCTGGGAATCGGGTGGCAGCTTTCTTTTCTGGCTCCCGTCCTTTCGTTGAGTTTTCTCGCTTCGCCCGGGCCACGGCCATCGCTAAAGCAGGGGATCGGTTTTGTTCTGACGATTGCTGTTGCGTGCTTCGCGGGGTTGATGCTCGGCAAGTTCTTGATTTCGTACCCACTGGTGTACGTGCCGTTCACGGGTCTAGTTCTGTTGCGCCTTTTCTACATGAAGGCGAGCGGAAGATCACCGATGTTGACCATGTGGCTGCTGATCGCGCTGCTTCTTATTCCACTCTTGACGATGACATCCCCGGCGATCGCCAAGATGGTGGCTGGGGGATTCCTCCTCAGCGCGGTGGTCACCGTGGGTGTCGTGTGGCTCACACACGGACTGCTGCCGGATCCTCCTGATACCCATACTACGTCCGCCAGCGTAGCAGCTGCGGCGGCACCGGTCATACTACCGCCCATCGAGCGTTTCCGCATGGCGGCAGTGAGCGCGCTGGTCGTGCTGCCCGTTCTGATATTGTTCTATTCTCTGCAGCTGCATGGCGCGTTGTTGATCCTGATCTTCGTGGGGCTGCTGTCGTCGCAACCGGGATTCGCCTCGAACTTCAAGGGCGGTCTGGCACTCATCATCGGCAACACCATCGGCGGGTTCGCGGCGATCGTAATGTACGAGCTCCTCGTACTTGTGCCGGAATTCGAATTCCTGATTGTGTTGACGCTGTTTGCGGGGCTGGTCTTCGGAGCGCTCGTGTTCTCGGACAAGCCCACCGCGAAACTCTATGGCATGGCGTTCTCAACGCTGCTTCTGGTGATTGCATCGACGACGGCGAGCGGGTCTACCGAGGCGGGCGCCAAGGTTTACACACGCGTTGCGCAGATCATCGTTGCCGTTGTCTATGTGGTGATGGCGTTTGGTGTGGCCGACCGGTTCGTGCGGCGCAAGGAGGCGACGACATGAGGCGAGTCCTTCTCCTGGTCGTCTTGATCGCGGTCAGTGGTTGCACGATGGGCCCCAACTATACCCGCCCACCGGTGCCCGAGCCGGAGGAATACCGTGAGGAGTTTCCGGAGGCCGAGTCGGTCGCCAACATCCCCTGGTGGGAGCTTTTCGGAGACACGGTTCTCCAGGCGTTGATCGACACCGCTCTCGTCCACAACCGTGATCTGGGTGGATCGGTTGCCCGCATCTCCGAGGCCCGAGCCGCGCTTGGGATCGTTCGCTCGCAGCTGTTTCCCCGTGTGGGGTACGCCGCCGACGGTTCGTACGGGGGCACACTTGGCAACGACGGCGAGGCGGATGGGAGCGGTGGGGCGTTTCTCAACGCGTCCTGGCAGATCGATCTGTGGGGGCGAATCCGGCGCGCCAACGAAGCGGCGCTGCAGGAGCTCCTCGCCACGGAGGAAGCCTACCGCGGTGTAACGATCTCGCTCGTCGCCGGGGTGGCGAGCTCGTATCTCCTGTTGCTAGACCTCGACAACCGTCTCTTGATATCCGAGCGGACGCTCGAGATCTGGCAGCAGCGCCTCGACGTCGTCCAGACGCGTTTTGACGCAGGGATGGTCAACGAGGTCGATCTCAACCAGGCGCAGATCCAGGTCTACCAGGCCGAGGTCCAGGTGCAGACGTTCGAGCGGTTGAGAAAGCAAACCGAAAACGGGATCAGTTTGCTCCTCGGGCAGACGCCACAATCGATCGAACGTGGCCTGCCTCTGTGGGAACAGGTGTTTCCGCCGGAGATCCCGGCGGGTTTGCCGTCCGATCTGCTCAGGCGTCGCCCCGACATCCTGCAGGCAGAGCGGCAGCTCCACGCGCAAACGGCGCGCATTGGGTCTGCCATAGCACTCAAGTTTCCGCAGTTCAATCTTACCGCCGACCTCGGGGCGCAATTCGATAGTCAGACCACCGGTATTTTTGGGCTGGGCGCCCAGCTGTTCGGGCCGATCTACAACCAGGGGGAACTCCAGCGCCGGGTAGAGGTCGAGATTGCCAGGACCGAGCAGCTCCTCAACCGCTACGAACAGACCATCCTCAATGCCTATCGCGAGGTAAACGACGCGCTCATCTCTGCAAGTACCTACGAGGCCGAGCTCGACGCCCGCCGCCGCGAGGTGGCGGCTGCCAGCAACGCTGCCGAGCTGTCGTGGGCGCGCTACGACGGTGGCCGGACGAACTATCTCGAGGTCCTCGATCTGCAGCGGTCGCTGTTCTCGTCGCAGCTCAGGGCGTCCGAGACCATGCAGCTTCAGCTCACGTCCATAGTGAGGTTATACCAGGCGCTCGGCGGAGGTTGGGTCGCCGGGCAGGACACGTTGGGCGTGTCCGGGGATCTGCCACCAGAAGAGTGATGACTTGTTTTCTTCAAAGGGGGGAGAAACACGATGACGAAGAAACTCGCTGCCGAATTTATTGGCACATTCTGGCTCGTGCTCGGAGGCTGCGGGAGTGCGGTGCTCGCCGCCACTTTTCCTGAAGTCGGGATCGGCCTGGTGGGTGTGGCTTTCGCGTTTGGCTTGACGGTGCTCACGATGGTCTATGCCATCGGTCACATCTCGGGTTGCCACCTCAATCCAGCGGTGTCTATCGGTCTGTGGGCGGGCGGGCGGTTTCCGGCGAGGGAACTGATTCCATACATCGTCGTCCAGGTCATCGGCGCCATCGTGGGTGCGGGAGTTTTGTACGCCATTGCCAGCGGACAGGCGGGTTTCGATATAAGCAGCGGGCTGGCGTCCAATGGGTACGGAGAACACTCGCCGGGTGGCTATTCGCTTACGGCCGGGTTGATTACCGAGATCGTGATGACGTTTATGTTTCTGGTGATCATACTGGGGGCCACGCACAAAGTCGCGCCGGCCGGTTTTGCGGGCATTCCCATCGGGTTGGGTCTCACACTGATACACCTGATCAGCATTCCGGTCACGAACACGTCCGTGAATCCGGCGCGGAGTACCGGCCCCGCGGTGTTCGTGGGTGACTGGGCGTTGTCACAGCTGTGGTTGTTCTGGGTTGCGCCCATTGCCGGGGCTCTGATCGCGGGTTTTGTCTATCGCTGGCTCTCCGCTGATAAGCAAACGTAGCGCATTCAAACACCTGATTTTTGGAGAGGTAACCATGAAGTGCTTCAATAGATCCTTCGTGCCGCTCGCGTTCGTCTTGGCATTTGGGCTTGTGTCATTAAACGGGTTCGACGATTCGACGGTCGCGCAGGAGGCAGCGGACACGACTGCGGCACAACAGCTCCTGGAGGATGTCCCCGCCGACTCGGTGGGCGAAAAGGCCGCGAAACTGGTGTCACGTATCAGGAGGGCGGTGGACATCGGTGACGAATACACTCGGAAACTCGCCACTGCCAGCGCAGAGGATAGCCTGGTATTGCGGCTCCAACTTTCGACGTTATCCCAACGCGTTATGGCCGATGTTCACCAGCTGGCGGATATCCTCATTGGTCTCGAGGAGAAGGGTCCGCAAGAGCAGCTTCGGGCGGAGGTCGAGGAAGTGTACCGATACAGCACGCCCAGGATCTGGCGGTACATCAACCGTTTTCGCGGCGAGATCGACGTCAAGCGAGGCCGTAGGCCCTCGACGACCGGTGCAGATCGCCTCGCCCTGGAAGACCGTGTTGCGATGCTGACCAATCGCCTCGATACGGGATACGAGATGGGGCAGACACACATCGAGAAGATGGAAGAGTTGGGTCTCGACCTCTCCGAAGCACGGGACACCTACACGGGGCTTCTGGTTGATCGAGCCAGTGAACTTTCGGGTCGCGTCGACCTCGCTCTCAAACGCATCGATGAGCTGACCGCCCGTGTGGGCGACGCGCCGGACGACGCGGACCTGCGTGTGCATCTCATAGCGGCGCACAAGAGCCTCCAGACGAACACATCGAGCATGACGATTGTTCTCGATATCATGGATGCGTATAAACTCTCGACCGAAGACTATCGTGCGCAGCTCGTAACGGCGACACGGGACATCGTCACCGGGCTGCTGGACAGAGACGTGGCTGTGAGTCTCATAAGCGGGGCCACGACAAAGGTCACGGGTTGGTTTGCGGACAATGGGCCACGCCTAATGATCAAACTGTTGCTGTTCTTGGGAATCCTCTTTGTGTTTCGCCTTGCCGCACGGTTGGTCCGCAAGGGTATGGGCCGGGCACTCGATTCATCGAAGATTCAGGTGTCGACACTGCTGCGGAGAATGATCCTAACAACCACGGCCAACGCCATTATGATCCTGGGGCTCCTGATCGCGCTGTCACAGCTCGGGATCAGTTTGGGGCCGCTGCTCGCCGGTTTTGGTGTTGCCGGTTTTATTATCGGCTTCGCGCTCCAGGACACGCTGGGCAACTTTGCTGCCGGTATGATGATCCTGGTCTATCGTCCTTACGATGTCGGTGATGTTGTGGATGTCGGTGGGGTCAACGGCACGGTGGATCGAATGAGCCTCGTATCCACGACGATTCTAACATTCGATAATCAGCGGATCGTTGTCCCAAACAACAAGATCTGGGGGGACGTGATCAAGAACGTCACCGCTCAGACGACGCGTCGGGTCGATATGGTATTCGGAATCTCATACACCGACGATATCCCGAAGGCCGAAAAGATTCTCGAAAGCATCCTGGAGCAACACGACAAGGTTCTCAAGGATCCGGCACCGAACGTCAAGCTGCACATCCTTGGGGAATCATCGGTGGATTTCATCGTACGGCCCTGGACGGCTGTGGGCGATTACTGGGATGTGTATTGGGATGTGACGCGAACCGTCAAAATGCGTTTCGACGAAGAAGGTATCTCAATTCCGTTTCCGCAGCGGGATGTCCATATCTACGAGGAGCAGATCGCTCGGGAGCAGGGGACGGACAAGGCTGATGCCTGACCGGAGCCGGCGATCCGCCTCGTTCACGGCTTGCGGACGGACCCTGTGTCGGAGCAGAATCACAGCCTTTTTCGGAAGAAATGATTGCGATAAGTTAGCATGTATGCTAACTTAATTACATGAAATGGCAGGATTTGTTAGCCAAATTCGGTCGTGAGCCGGTTTTCGCCGCCTCGCTCCTCCAGACCGGTGACGTCAGCCGAAAGGAGCTGTCGGTTCAGCTCAGCCGTTGGGTCAATTCCGGCCGCCTGGTCCAGTTGCGCCGGGGCGTCTACGTGATTGCCAGGCCATACCGACAAGTCGAGCCCCATCCTTTTCTGCTGGCCGGTGCCCTTCGCAAGAACTCGTACGTTAGCCTGCAATCTGCCCTGGCGTTTCACGGTCTGATTCCGGAATACGTCCCGGTTTGCACCGTTGTAACGACCGGCCGCTCCGAACAGCTCGAGACGACCCTGGGGACTTACGTTTATAACCGTGTGAAACCGGATTACTTCTTTGGTTTTGAGCAAATCGAAGTGGCGCCCAACCAGCATGCGTTTGTGGCCGTCGCCGAGAAGGCGCTGCTCGACCTCGTGTATCTCACACCCGGCGCGGACACAGAGGAATACCTCAGTGAATTGCGTCTTCAGCACACTCAAGCCATCAGCGGCGAGGCGTTCGAGGAGTTGGCAGACCGCATGGGCAAGCCCAAGGTAAGGCGAGCGGCGCGGACTATCCGCCGCCTCCTTGAAGGTGGGGAAGGGAGCGCGGAATGAAGGATCACCTGCGTCACCTCGTGGAGAACGTCGACGGCGATGTGAATCAGAAGATCTGCGCTGCCCGTGAGTACCTGCAGGCGCGTACTCTGCAGAGTTTCCAGGAGGATGGCGTCTTTACGCGGTGGGCCTTTCAGGGTGGTACGGCCCTTCGCTTCTTGTTTTCCATCCCACGTTTCTCAGAAGACCTGGACTTCGCATTGATCCACGCGCGTGAAGATGCCCATCTCGAGCGGGCCCTGCGGAAGGTACAAAGCGCCTTCCAGGCAGAAGGCTACGATATTGCCATCAAGGAGAAACCGGAGAAGACCGTTGCATCCGCGTTCATCGGTTTCCCGGGCCTGCTGTACGAGATGGGGTTGTCACAGAAGAAGGGACAGATCTTTTCCATCAAAGTGGAGGTCGACACGAACCCTCCCGCCGGTGCGACGTTGGACACAACACTGGTCCGCAGACATGTGACACTGAGCCTTCATCATTACGACAAGGCGTCGCTTCTGTCGGGTAAGCTGCACGCGCTGCTGAGCCGGTCCTGGTGCAAGGGCCGAGACCTCTATGATCTTGTATGGTATCTGGCCGACAGAACCTGGCCCGAGCCGAATCTGACTCTCCTCAACTCGGCCCTGGCCCAAACCCGCTGGAAGGGTCCGGAGCTTGTGCAGGGCACGTGGAAGACAGCCGTCTCGGACAGACTCAAGAGCCTCGATTGGGACACGGCCCGCGCGGACGTGCTACCCTTCCTCGAGCGGCCCCGTGAGGCGGACCTGATACGTCCCGAGCACCTCCTCCGGCTTCTTGAATAGCCAGCAACCACTGTGGCGCAGTGCGGCCACACCGCCGGACAGGACGGATTGATCTATTCCCAACAAGGAGTTACGCTAAGTGGTGGGCAAGGAGGCCATCGTGGTGCAATCGCCGCCGTTTAGAAGACTGTTTCTTGCCGCATCGCTCGTGCTGGGTGCGGCATTCCTATCGAGCTGCTCGTGGATCAAGGTGAAGGATGTCCCGAGTCCGTATGAAGAGGACATCGTTCTCGACAAGGTGATCAAGGAGATCCGCATCGAGGGCAACGAGACCACGAAGGAGCAAATCATCCGCACGGCGATGGCGTCCCAGGTCGGTGACGTCTACACAAAAGAAAAGGCTATCATCGATGGCCGGCGGCTCTACGGGCTCGGCGTTTTTATATCGGTACATTTCGATACCATCGAGGAAGCGGATGGGGTGATCCTCGTCGTGTCGGTGCTGGAGGTCAGCCCCTATATTCCCGCACCCAGTATCAAGATCACAGAAGAGAACGGGCTCGAGATTGGCGCAATGCTCTCGTCGGCGAACCTGTTCGGTTCGGCGGCCCGTCTCTCAGCGTATGCACGAGTGGGTGGGGCCACGAATGTTGGCGTAAAATACAAGGACCCCTGGCTGCCCGGCCACTCCAGACTCCTTGGGGCGATAACGACTGAATACGCGCACATGGAGCGTAAGAACAAGGTTTGGGATTTCGATGAGAGAAGCGACGACGTCTTCTTTCTCTTCGCGCGCAACATCACAGACCAATACCGGTGGGGACCAAAGCTCATGTTTCTCTCGGTCAGGAGCAAAGAGGCAGGGATCACACTGGACCCAGACAACCGCGACAATATGTTCGGGGCCGGGCTTTTCTTGCAGTCCGATGCGCGTAACCTGATCGTCTATCCAACCAAAGGATCGTTCTCGGAGCTCCTGCTCACTTACATGGGCGGCGACGCCGACTACTGGCAAGGCACACTGGATATCCGTCGCTACATGGAACTCGCCGGCGAGAGACACTCACTCTCGTTCTACTCATTGTTGACGATGACGTCGGGTGAGGTCGGTGTGGATATTCCGATCTACCAGCAGTTCGCCATCGGTGGGGCCAACACGGTCAGGGGGTGGGATCTCGGCGAGCGCATCGGCAAGAACCAGTTTTTGAACACACTGGAGTATTGGTTTTTGTGGAAGGATCCGAAGTCCTACGAGGTCTGGTTTATCAAACAGGCGATCGGGCTTCAACTGGCGCTGCTTGCCGATGTTGGGACGGCCTGGTCGACCGAGGATGAGTTCCATCAGAACTGGATCCTGGGTGGGGGTGCCGGTATTCGTGTCACGATTCCGTCGAATGTTATGTTTCGACTGGACATCGCCTTCGGACAGTCCGGGATGGGTGTGGGTCTGTATATCGGTAGCGGGGAGAAGGCGGAGGCGCAAAGGCAGCGCGTTCGCTAGCCCGGTCTGGATGAGATTGTTTCTGCAATTCTGCATTTGAAATGCAACATTGCAAGAACGGTGATACCAAAGGCCAACATGGCATTTTGTCGCATCTTTTTGATGCTTTGTATCCTCGTTATGGGGGTTCCAGGGTGGGTGGCGGCGCAGGAGATCCCATCGAATGACCCATTCGAGGACGACAACGCGCGTGAGCTGGTCATGTCGTTCCTGCGCGCCGTCGAGGCACGTGACATTGACAGGGATTCATACCAGGCACTCCTCACAACCCGCCAGCATGTCGGTTTTCTGATCCCGAATCAGTGGGCCTGGCGTGCCCGAACGCTCTTCCACAAAGAGACCGCCGCTTTGATGGATTTCTACCCGACTGATCCTCAGCCTACAACGCTCGTGGGCAAGACACGCGGCGCCCCCATGATCGGTGATCGGATCATTGACAACCCGGCGTGGTTCGGTCGGTTTGGCTTTGATCCCGAACGCGAGTCGCCGGCGCTGTTTGGACTGCTGTCCTTTTCTCTGGCGTCGCTCGCCCGCGATCTTCCGATCACGACCAATCACGAGTTATCCGGCTTCGACTCGACGTGGGTGAATCCGCTATCCAGTGCGGGGCTCGAGCATTACGTCTACAGAACGGGAAACATGATGGATGCGCCGGATTCGGAAGATCGGGATCTACAGGCGGTGGAGGTCAGATCACGTGGCGACGAAGCGGCGGCACTCATCGGTGCGATTTGGTTCGATGTCGCCACCGGTCAGCCGGTTCGTATGCTCTTTCGGCCGACAGGCCGTTGGCAGCTCGGCGCCGGGTTGAGGGGATTTGTGCGAGCGGTGCCTGCCGTGCCCAAGAACGCTCAGGCGGCGGTTGATTTCTTTTCGATCGAGTACGGGTACGATGTACCCTCACGACCCGTTCGCGCGACCTTGCAGGGAACGATGTACTGGTTTTTCGATCAGGCCATTCTTCCAGTGGTGATGGAGTGGGACCTCGACTGGGACGAGTCGTATGAGAGCCCCAACGCGGAAAGGGCGCTGGCTGAGTCCGATGGCGGCATCAAAAGAAGGTCCGACGGGAATTGGGAAGCCTCAGCGGATACGACGTTTGGTGCCCAGTGGCTCACGCCTCCACCAATCGAGGCAAACGCTGGCTTCAGATCACCGCGGAGGCATTTGCATCCATTCATTCATGAGCTCGACGGGATCGCGGGCAAACCTCCGCCGCAGGGGTTTGGGAGGACGATCGCTGGCGCGATTGCGGGCGTGCGCTTCAACCAGGTGCAGGGAGTGAACTTCAACGTCCACTATCCGTGGTATCTGGGGCCCCGCACGACACTCAACCTGGGGCTCGTCATCCCGACATCAGGGTCTCAGCTGGTTGGGTCTGCGGAGCTTCGCAAGCAGTGGAAACCGCGATTCTGGAGCGTGTCTGCCTATTCACGGCTCAAGGACGCGGACTTCACCGAGCCGGTCAACGGTCTCTTCAGCTCGCTCACGGCGATATTTGGCGGATACGACGACGGCAACTACTATCTGGCCCAAGGGGCGAGTATCGGGACCGGCCTCGAGAATCTACCGCTTTCCGGGTGGGGTGAGTTGTTTGTCGAATATCAGTCCGCCGTCGAGAAGACCGCGACATACTCGGTCTTTGGGCCGCCGGATCCACCACCGCCGCCCCCACTCGAGGCCGACCCCGGCACGGTCGGCGGCGTCCGCGGTATGGTCAACGTCCAGTTTGGCGATGATCCGCAGAGAGGTGTCTTTGTCGGCCGTCTGTTCGGCGCCGCTGCGGCCGGTGACTTCGATTTCATTAGTATCGGTACGATGAACGACATCGTGGGGCCGTTGTTCTGGCGGCTCGATGGAGCGGTTCGCTTGACTGTGGGCTATGCCGGGGGGCATCCCCCGACCCAGTCGTTGTGGTATCTGGGTGGCGTGAAGACGGTCCGTGGGTACGCGGCGAACTCCGTCTCGGGCGAGTCCGCCTATATACTACGAGTCGAGATTGGCACGAATCTGCCGCTGATGCGTGTCGTACTGTTCAGCGATATTGGGTGGGCGGGCGATACCGGCGATGTGGCCGGTGTTGAGCCCTTGATCGGCGTTGGCCCCGGGCTGTCTCTTTTTGACGGTGTCGTGCGCATCGACTTCGCCACGGGTCTTACACGCAACGGGACGTTTCGGTTGTCGTTTGCGACGAGCGGGCTCTTCTGATCAGTACCCGGATAGGTTATTTTCGGGCACACGGGCAAAACCGTACGTGCCGACAGGCTTTTGTACCGGCATGGGTTTCTAGTATAATGACGGGTCACAGACCCGGTGGGTCACAACCGGCAAGGACGACTATGCAATCACCTGAAATACCACAAACACGGCGCAATAACGCCGTGGCTCAAAACGGCAAGGTCTGGTTGACGAGGGCCGCTTCTTTGGGGCTGTTCATTCTACTCGTGCTTATGTCTGCGATTGGAATGGTGAACGCCCAGAACGAGGACAGTACTTCCGTGCAAACGGAACGGGGCGCGCCGGCGGACACGTTCCCTGAACTCACGGAGGCCCTGGATATCCTGACTCGGCTCGAAGCGGCGATGGACAGCATCCTCCACTATGAGTCCAGGATGAAAGGCAAAAACGACGAGGAACTCCAGCTCCTCAGAGTGCAGGCGAAAAAGCACGTGGATACAATCCGGGATCTCGCGCCGCGGTTGCTCGACTTGATCCCGAAGCTCGCGAATACCGACGCGCCGGTAGACTCGATCAAACAGGTGTTCGGTGAGTATCTCAAGGATGAGATCAATATCCACGTGCGCTCTCTCCGTGCCCGGGAGGACGAGATCGATGACCTCAGGGCGCTACGAGCCACCATACCACCCGAGGGTTTGGGTGATCTCGAGGCTCGGATCGATGAGGCGAGAACGCGCATGGACGGGGTGCTGGGCGGCGCGGTCACGACACTTACCACGGCCGACTCGCTCGGGTTACAAACAGAAAAAGTATGGCAAAGCCTCGACCGGTTTCTGAGGGGTCGCACGGAGACGCTCATCGGAAGATTGCAGATTGCCGTCGATGCAAAGGGCAAACTCGCACAGAAGGTCGATGACGACGAGCGGGCGGGCGCCCCGGAGTCGGAGATCGCCGCGAATCGCATTCGGCTCCGGTACGCCGAGCGCCGGGTCGAGGGCATCGCGAGTAGTCTCGGTGCAACGGTCGACCTGTTGGCAAAGAGGGGATTCGACACAACGGAGTACCGCAAATTCGTGATCCAGACGACGGGAGAAGTCACCGAGGACGTTCTGAACCCAAGAATTCTGGTCGGGCTCGTTCGCGACTTTGCCAAAGATGTCTGGCAGTGGTTCAAAGACAACGCTCCCGCAGCCATGACTAAGATACTCATTGTTGTGGCTTTTGTCCTCATCTTCCGGTACGGGCTCCGGCTGGTCTGGTGGTTGCTCCGGGTCGTGAGGTTCGTCAGACTCTCCCGTCTCACATCGGATCTCGTAGACGGTCTTGTCAGGCCCACGGGCACGCTCATCGGCCTGGTGGCCGGCCTTTGGTTTCTCGATGTGAATCCGGCGACGCTCCTGGCCGGTATCGGAGTGGCGGGCATCATCGTCGGTCTGGCGCTGCAGGACTCACTTTCGAATCTGGCGGCTGGGTTCTTTATTCTCGTAACAAAGCCGTATGATGTGGACGACGTGATCCAGACGGGGTCGGTGCTGGGTACGGTTCGCGCCATGGGTTTGGCGAACACAACGGTCCGCACGTTTGACGGACGACGGCTTATGGTGCCCAATCGCAAAATCTGGGCGGATGTGATCGAGAACCGGTCGGCAGAGGCGGTCCGAAGAGTCGAAATCACCGTTCGCGTCGGATACGCGGACGATGTCGACAAGGCCATTGAGATCCTCCGCGATCTGCTCGACGGAGAGGAGCGCGCCCTCAAATCACCGGCGCCCGATATTTTTGTATCGGATCTGGCCGATTCCTGGATCGAAATCGCGGTGCGGCCATGGGTCAAAAACCAGGACTGGTGGCCGTTGCTCACCGATCTGCCGCGCCTGGTGAGGCTCCGTTTTGCCAAGGAGGGTATCGATATCCCGTATCCGCGCAGAGAGATCGCGGCCCCGGTAGCCCCGGTAGTACCGCCACACGCCAGGCCCACCGATCCAAAGAAGACCGATGACACAGCCTCCGAGTGACAGACTTGACTTTGCCGCACTGCTCCCCAGCGTGGGCGTCTTTGGTGGTGTGCGGCGGTTTATCGAGATCGGCAATGAGCTCGTCCGGCGCGGTCACGCCTATACGTTGTACCATCCCAAGGGCGATGCGCCGGGCTGGCTGCCCTTTGATGGCGATGTCCGGCCCACGGCGGATCTCATCGACGCACGTCATCAAATACTCATGTGCAACGATCCACCATCGCTCGATCTCTTCGAGAAAGCCCGAGCGGATCTGAAGTGTTTCTATTTTGCGCTCGAGAAAATTGCGGGTGAGGGCAGGATTGCCCGGCATCCGGGATGGGTCATTCTCGCAAACTCGACGGGGATGCACGATCGTCTGCGGCGCAAGTATGGCGTGCCGGTGGAAAAGGTGATCGGTGGGATCAACCTCGATATCTTCAAGCCCCAGGAGCGCAGCGAGAGCGACCACTACCGCGTATTGGCGTTCGGTCGTCTGTCCCGTCGCAAGAAAGGTGTTCCGATCGTCCTGCGTGCGGTGGAGGCGTTTGCCCGGTCTGTCACGCGCAAAAAGGGGGAGCGACCGGTCAAACTCGTTCTATTCGACCATCTTGGACACCACAATGAGCGCGACCCGCGCGACGAGATCCGTTGTTCGATCCCGTACGAGTTTCACGTCAACCTCGGCCAGAAGGAGTTCGCTCGGCTGTACTCGAGCTGCGATGTTTTCGTGAGCGCGGAGAAGAAAGCCGGTTGGGCAAACACGACGGCGGAAGCGATGGCCTGCGGCGTCCCCGTTGTTTGCACGCGCTCCGGTACGCTGGACATTGCCAAACACCTCGAGACCGCGTGGGTAGCGCGATGGCGGCACGCGCATTTTGTTGGAAAAGGCCTGCGGGCGCTTCACGACGACACGGATCTGGCCGGCCGGTTGCGCGATAGCGCACTCGAGCGCGTGCGTCGTTTTTCGTGGTCACATGTCGTGGATCAACTGGAGAGTGTCGTCAGGCGTAGACTCTCAGGACCGTCCGTCAGTTCTTGACGATCCCATAAGGCGTGCGTGTTTCGCCGCTCGTTTTGTACTCCTCGATGAAATCATCGCTGTGCGGCATCGCATCCGCCTTGTGATAGAGATGATACTGCAGCGCCTCGCGTGTGATCGTCCGCACGGCCACACCGCTGTTCACAAGGCGAACCCACAGATTATTATCCTCCAGACCCCGCCCAACGATCCGTTCGTCATAGCCGTTGATGGCGACGAAATCCTCTTTGTGGACGGAGAAGTTGGACCCCAGGATCTGATAGTTCTTTCGGCCGAGATTGCGGAGACCGTGAAGAAAGGGGAGATAGAGCCCGTGCCAGCGGTCGATCTTGCCCGCATGCCGCCACCAGTACCCGATGCGTTCGACGCGCCGCGAGCGCACATCGTCCGGCGAGACGCGCTCGGTGAGCGCCTTGTCGAACATGACACGTCTGCCGGAAAGCACCTGCATCGGCATTCGGCGTTTGTAATGACGTTCGAGGAAGCGATGGTGCAGGATACAGTCGCCATCGATAAAGACGAGATACGGTGCCGCTGCCTGTGTCACCGCCTTGTTGACGATAATCGTCTTGCGAAAGCCATCGTCCTCGTGCCACACATGATGAACCGGATTCGCAAAGCCGTCCACGTGGCGTTTGACAACTTCGCCAATCCCGGGGCCGGAGCCATCGTCGGCGATAATGATCTCAAAATCATCAAAGGTCTGGTTTAGAAGGCTCAAGAAAACCCTCTCCAGAAAATCACCGCGATTGTACACGGCGATGATAAGCGACACAGCGGGGTTCGCTGTCATCGTTTCGCCCCCATCGGCCGGTCAGACGATTTCGCAGCATTCGGGTCGGGCCGGGTGACATCCGTGGGCTGCATGGCGATCTCACGAAGCTTTGCATATTTCAGAAATACGTAGTACGCGTGGAGCAGCGACACCTGAAACCCCGCAAATCCATCGAGGAATCCGCGCTTGATGACGTATGTCTTGAAAAACTCGAGGTACGGATAAAGCAAGATGCGTAGGACACCCGCGCGTTTTCGCCGTGCGGCCATCTCCTGAGCCGAGATAGACGTGAAGTCGTTCATCTTGTCGAGGTGGTGCTCGAGGTCTCGATACGAGTAGTGGAGCAGATCGCCCCGCAGCCGCGCGGTCCTGCCGGAGACGATGACGCTCTCGTGGACGGGGTTCTCGCTGACGCGTGCGCGGTCCTTTCGGAACAGACGCAGAATATATCCGGGGTACCAGACGCCGTGTTTGATCCACCGGTTGAGATACCAGACGGGTCGGGGCATCTCGTATCCATCGTGCGCAAAATCAAGCGTCTGGATCTCATCGCAGAGCCTGGTGGAAATCTCCTCGTCCGCATCGATCGAGAACACCCACTCGTGTTTGGCGTTGTTTATGGCGAACTGCCTCTGTTTGTCGTATCCGGGCCAATCCCTCTGGATGATGCGTGCTCCCAGCTCACGCGCGATCTCCACCGTGCGATCCGTGCTGTGCGAATCGACGACGAGGATCTCATCCGAGAACCGCGCCACGCTCTTGAGGCAGCGCGCGATGTTTTCTTCCTCATTATAAGTAATGACGACTGTCGAGATGCTCAGCATGGCGATTAAGACTACATGAATGAACGGGAATGTGCAACGGGCGGGGCTTGCGCTCAAACCTCTTTATTGTCTTCTGGTTGCACTGTATGCGCGAACGGCGGGAGTTACTCGATGATCTTGATGAGGTCGCCTCTACGCACCTCGTCATCGGGCAGGCGGCCGTTCATGGAGACAACATCATCCATATCATCTTTGGAGACGCCGAGTGCCCGTGCCACCTCATCGAACCGGCCGTCTCTCGGCGCCGGTTTGACGCGAACCCGCCGCGGTGAAATACTGAGAATCGCCGGGTCGGTGACACTTTCAAAGCCCTCCATTGTATGGACGAATTTGCTGACATAGCCGGGGTAAAGCGCCGTGGCGGTCACGCCGTGAAGGACATAAACATGGTCGTCTTTGGCGATGAAATAGGACAGGATCCGGATCTGATCGGACCCGCTTCCGGCCATCGATTCGACAAGCTCGGCGGGTAGCCCGTTGACAAATCCAGGCTCACGGCGGATAAGCTGGATACCGCCCTCCTCCATGAATGCGTCCGCCGCTTCCGCCGGGGAGCTGGCTTCACCCAATGAGAGCTGCACGTACGCGTCCTCTTTCTCGCTGACGATCAGTATGTAGGTCGCGGCGTTGGCCACCTTCCATTTGGAAGGGATCGGGATCTGAAACCCTAGCTCGGGGTGATAGAACATATTCCCATCCACAAACCCCTGGCGGGGATCCCCTCCATAGACGATGCCGTCGATCCGACGGAGAAAATCATCGGGATCGAGGTTGAGCGGCTGATAATCAATTTTTTCCTGCCACTCGGTTGTAAGCTCGTTCACCTTGGTATACCGGTCACCGGGGTTCGGGTGGGTCGAGAGAAACCCCGGGGTTTGCTCCTCCCCGGCTGCCATGCGATCGAGCGTCTGAAAAAAGTTCGACATGTCGCGCGCGTTGTAACCAAGCTTCGTGGCGTATTCCACACCGAGCCGGTCGGCTTGTATTTCATCACTACGGCTGTATTTGAGGAGTAGGAGCTCCCCTGGCATGAGGAGGATCGATCCCACCCTTGGCAGCACCCTGGATATGGCGGTAAAGAGACCAAAACCGGAGGCCACGACACCCTTGGACATCTGCTTGGCGCTGTGACGCGCGGCGACGTGCCCGACCTCGTGACCCATCACACCCGCCAACTCGTCCTCGGAGTTCATATAGGCCAGAATGCCCCGCGTCACATACACATAACCGCCCGGGACGGCGAACGCGTTGAGAACCGGAGTGTCGAGCAGACGAAACGTATAGTCAAGATTCGTCCGGTGCGACACCGCGGCGAGCGACTGACCGAGGTCGTCAATATACTCGGCAAGCGCTTTATCATTGTAGAGCCCGAACTCGGCAACGAGCACCGGGTCGTATTCCGCGCCCATCTCGAGCTCGGAGTCTTCGCTGACCACGGAGAACGTCTGCTTGCCGGTGACGTAGTCTTTGGTGCAGGAGGAGGCAAGCCCGAGGCAGAAGAC